>CAKZJM010000198.1 GCA_936943315.1 uncultured Methylophilus sp.
TCGGTATTCAACAGCTTGGCCAGACGGCGGTCAGAGAAGCCTTTACGCTTCAATCTGAACAACGTGTCTTTATTCAAGTCAGCCAGGGACTTGGTAGACAAAGAGAGTTCAAGCTTGATGATTTCTTCAATCTGTACCAGGAACCAGCGGTCGATTTTAGTGATATCAAACACTTCATCCACACTCATGCCCAGACGGAATGCGTCAGCCACATACCAAATACGTTCAGGACCAGGCTCACCCATTTCCTTGACAATACGGTCTTTGTCATCGGTCACTGGATCCAGGCCATCCACGCCCACTTCCAGGCCACGCAAGGCCTTATGGAAGGACTCCTGGAAGCTACGGCCCATAGCCATGACTTCACCCACAGATTTCATCTGCGTGGTCAGGCGGCTATCTGCCTGCGGGAATTTTTCAAACGCAAAACGCGGCACTTTGGTGACGACATAGTCAATCGATGGCTCAAACGACGCTGGCGTCTGGCCACCGGTAATCTCGTTACGCAACTCGTCCAGCGTAAAACCTACGGCCAGCTTGGCAGCCACTTTGGCAATCGGGAAGCCGGTCGCTTTAGAAGCCAACGCAGATGAACGTGACACACGCGGGTTCATCTCAATGACGATCATGCGGCCATCGTTCGGGTTAATGGCAAACTGTACGTTGGAGCCACCGGTATCCACACCAATTTCACGCAATACTGCCAGGGAGGCATTACGCATGATCTGGTACTCTTTATCAGTCAGGGTTTGTGCAGGCGCAACGGTAATACTGTCGCCAGTGTGCACACCCATAGGATCCAGGTTTTCGATCGAACAGATGATGATGCAGTTATCCGCTTTATCACGGACCACTTCCATCTCGTATTCTTTCCAACCCAGCAATGACTCTTCAATCAGTAATTCATTGGTTGGGGAGGCATCCAGACCGCGTTCGCAAATCGCGATAAACTCTTCACGGTTGTACGCGATACCGCCGCCGCTACCGCCCATGGTGAATGAAGGACGGATAATTGCCGGGTAACCAATGGTTGCCTGTACTTGCAAGGCTTCTTCCAGACTGTGCGCGATGGCAGAGCGTGCAGAACCCAGACCAATTTTGGTCATGGCTTCTTTAAACTTTTGGCGGTCTTCGGCTTTATCAATTGCTTCTTTGGTCGCACCAATGAGCTCTACATTGTATTTCTGCAACACGCCATGCTTGTCCAGATCTAAGGCACAGTTCAGTGCGGTCTGGCCGCCCATGGTTGGCAGCAACGCATCAGGGCGCTCTTTTTCAATAATCTTCTCGACAATTTGCCAGGTAATCGGCTCGATATAAGTCGCATCTGCCATTTCCGGATCAGTCATGATGGTGGCCGGATTGGAGTTCACCAAAATGACACGATACCCTTCTTCGCGCAGGGCCTTACACGCTTGCGCGCCAGAGTAGTCAAACTCACAGGCCTGACCAATGACAATCGGACCTGCACCGATAATCAGGATACTTTTAATGTCGGTTCTTTTTGCCATTAGATGGACTTTCTTTCTTGCATTAACTGGATAAAGCGGTCAAACAACACGCTCATTTCTTGCGGACCTGGGCTGGCTTCAGGGTGGCCCTGGAAACTGAATGCCGGTTGATCTGTACGCGCAATGCCTTGCAGGCTGCCGTCAAACAATGACACATGGGTCACTTTAACATTGGCTGGCAATGTCGCGGGGTCAGCAGCAAAGCCATGGTTCTGGCTAGTAATGTAGACGCGCTTGCTTTCAACGTCTTGTACCGGATGGTTAGCCCCGTGGTGGCCGAATTTCATCTTGAGTGTTTTGGCACCACTGGCCAAGGCCAGCAACTGGTGACCCAGGCAAATACCAAACGTTGGAATACCGGTATCCACCAGGGTTTTGATGGCCTTGATTGCATAATCACATGGCTCCGGGTCACCAGGGCCATTGGAGAGGAAGATACCATCTGGCTTGTAAGCCAAGGCTTGCTCGGCGGTTGCTTGTGCGGGCAATACCGTCACTTTACAGCCACGTGAAACCAGCATGCGCAGAATGTTGCGCTTCACACCATAATCAAACGCCACCACATGAAACTGGCTGCCCGCAGTTTTACTGAAACCTGAACCCAGCTGCCATTCGGCTTCAGTAAATTCGTACGGCTCAGTACAGCTGACCACTTTGGCCAAGTCCATGCCCGCCAGACCAGGGAAGCCATTGGCGAGCGCAAGGGCCTGAGCCTCATCCACGGTTTCGCCCGCCATGATACAGCCGGCCTGGGCCCCTTTTTCACGCAGAATGCGGGTGAGTTTACGGGTATCGATATCGGCAATCGCCACGACATTGTTGGCCTTGAGATAATCGGAAAGATTTTGTTCACTGCGGAAATTGCTTTCCAATAAGGGCAGGTCACGAATGATCAGACCCGCAGCATAGACTTTGCCTGACTCAACATCTTCACTATTGGTACCGTAGTTGCCAATATGGGGATAAGTCAGTGTCACGATTTGTTCGGTATAGGAAGGATCGGTAAGGATTTCCTGATAACCAGTGATGGAAGTGTTAAACACCACCTCACCGACCGTATGACCGGAAGCACCAATGCTAATGCCCTTAAAAACAGTTCCATCTGCTAACACTAAAATCGCTGGAATTGTTTTTGACACCTTTAGCTCCTTAAATTTGACACGAAACACATCTTTTAGAAGGTTCACCCTGGCCAGAAGTGGATTCAAGCTGCGGTGAATAGATGTGCAAAACGGGAAAAGCTTTTTGGACTCTTCCCGTTCAGAATTAAAGCATTATAGCGCAAATTGACTGCCCACTCAAGGGCAACTCAGAAGCAAGATTAGATTCGAGCCTGAGACCACTCAGGCAATAAATCTATTGAAAATCAGGTTTTCTCAAACCCCAGCACATCACGCATATCAAATAAACCTGTAGGTTGATCGGCCAAAAACTTGGCAGCACGCAAAGCACCCTGCGCAAACGTCGCACGGCTTGAAGCCTTGTGGGTTAATTCCACGCGCTCACCCACCCCGGCCAGCACCACAGTGTGGTCACCCACCACGTCTCCGCCGCGCAAAGTGGCGAAACCAATCGTCCCCGCTTCGCGTTCACCGGTGACACCCTCACGGGCGTAGACTGCG
>CAKZJM010000199.1 GCA_936943315.1 uncultured Methylophilus sp.
GGCCAATGCCAATATTGCCGTGGCCCGGGCCGCGTTTTACCCGAGCATTTCACTCTCAGCCACCTACGGCGGAGAAAGTATTGCGTTGAATAACCTGCTGAAATCGCCGGCACGGGTCTGGTCGCTGGGCTTTGATGTGAACCTGCCTATTTTTAATGGCGGCCGCCTCAATGCACGTCTGGATCAGGCCACTGCGCAGCAGAAACAAATGGTGGCGACGTATCAATACACCCTGCAAACGGCCTTTACCGAAGTCAGCGATGCGCTGAACAACGTACAGCAATACCGTGAACAGGAAACGCTGGCAGCGTCCAAACAAAAAACCACAGAGAATATCCTGCGGGTGGCGAAAAACCGGTATGAAGCCGGCTATACCAGCTATCTTGAAGTGCTGGATGCGCAGCGTAACCATAATGAAGCCACTCAGGCCATGGTACAAAGCCGCCAGAATACATTGACCGCATCGGTTGATTTGTTCAAGGCACTCGGCGGTGGCTGGAAACCGGAAAGCCTGGCAGACGAAAAAGTCTCTAAAGCTGAAGACACAGCTGCTAAAAAGTAATTCTTCAAGTGACTGTGTGAGTAAACCGGCCTGGCGGGATCCGCCAGGCCGGTTTTTCATTGGCTAGGCAAAACCGCGCTATGCCCTTAAGATGCGGGCATGACCGCGCCCTCCTTAAAACATATCGCCTTCGCCAGCTTTATTGGCACGGCCATCGAATTTTACGATTTTTATATTTATGCCATGGCGGCAGCCCTGGTCATTGGCCAGGTATTTTTTCCAGCCAGTGATCCCGCTGTGCAATCGCTCAACGCCTTGTTGACCTTTGGCCTGGCCTTTATCGCCCGCCCTGTAGGCGCCGTGTTGTTTGGCCACTTTGGGGATCGTATTGGCCGTAAATCGACCCTGGCCGCTTCTTTGCTGGTGATGGGGGCCTCCACCTTTTTGATCGGCTTGCTGCCTGGCTACGCCAGTTGGGGGCTGTGGGCGCCGGTGATTCTTTGCCTGTTGCGGTTGGGTCAGGGCATCGGTTTGGGCGGTGAATGGGCAGGGGCTGCCTTGCTGGCCACCGAATATGCGCCACCGGGTCAGCGCGCCTGGTATGGCATGTTTCCACAGTTGGGCCCTTCGATTGGTTTTTTGCTGGCGACCCTGACATTTCTTGGCTTAAGTCTGGGTCTGAGTGAACAGCAGTTTGAGCAGTGGGGTTGGCGCGTGCCGTTTATTATCAGTGCAGCCTTGGTCATGGTGGGTTTGTATGTGCGCTTTAAGCTGGCCGAAACGCCTGTGTTTGCCCAGGCTCAGTCAGCGCAGCATTTGCACCGCTGGCCTTTGAAAGCGCTAGTATTGCAGCATGGGCGGGCGATTGTGCTGGGAGCGCTGGCCATGGCCGTGTGTTATCACCTGTTTTATACGGCAACCGTGTTTTGCCTGAGTTACGGCACGCAAACCCTGCATCTTAGCCGTCCGTTTTTTCTGGGGTTGTTATGTGTTGCCGTGATAGGCATGGCCCTCGCGACACCGCTTGCTGCCTGGTTGGCTGACCGCATCGGACGGCGGCCCGTGCTGATGGGTGGTCAAGGGCTGGCAATCTTGCTGGGGTTTGCCCTGGTGCCCATGCTTGGCAGCGGGCAGGGGGCATGGATAGTGCTTTTTCTGTTTTTGGCCTTGTTTCTGATGGGCATCACTTTTGCCCCAATGGGCGCTTTTCTGCCGGAGCAGTTTCCGGTGGCCGTCCGTTATAGTGGTGCGGGTTTGAGTTACCAGCTAGGGGGCATTTTGGGCGCGTCTTTTGCCCCAGCCATTGCACAGGCGCTGGTGCAACATGGCGGTTTGCCCTGGGTGGGCGCTTACATGTCGCTCATGGCCTTTGTCAGTCTGTTGGCGGTATGGCAGATGCCGCCTGCAGCAGCCCACGAGTGATGCCTGCCGCGCCTGTGGTGCCATGAGCAGGTATAATGCAGTTTTTTTCACGGTGAGTCGGCATGTTTACCCATCCGGGATTTAACCCTATCGCATTGCAAATCGGCAGTTTTGGTATCCACTGGTATGGCTTGATGTACCTCATCGGCTTCTTTGGGGGCTTATGGCTGGGGCAATACCAGGTCCAGCGTCTGCGCAAGCTAGACCCGGCTTCACCCTGGCAGGAGCGTGACCCTGACGATATGCTGTTCTACATCGCCCTCGGCGTGGTACTGGGTGGCCGTCTGGGCTATGTGCTGTTTTACCAGCCGCTTTACTTCTTGCAGCATCCGCTGGAAATTTTCGCCTTATGGCAAGGCGGCATGTCGTTTCATGGCGGGTTTATTGGTGTCATGGTCGCGATGGCGCTGTTTGCGCGCAAACGTGGTGTGGTTTGGTTACAACTGATGGATTTTGTTGCACCACTGGTGACTATCGGTTTGGGCGCTGGCCGTCTGGGCAATTTCATCAATGGCGAGTTGTGGGGGCGGCCAACCCATGCGGACTGGGGCATGGTATTCCCTGCTGTCGATCACGTGGCCAGACATCCCTCGCAACTGTACGAATTTGTACTTGAAGGCATTGTGCTGTTTGTGGTGCTGTGGACGTTTGCTGGTAAAAAACGCCCCGTAGGTGCCGTCTCTGCCCTGTTCCTGCTGTGCTATGGCAGCTTCCGTTTCCTGGTAGAGTTCACCCGCGAACCAGACAGCTTTTTAGGCCTGCTGTCACTGGGGTTGAGTATGGGTCAATGGCTCTGCGTGCCCATGATTCTGGTCGGCATCGCTATGATGCGCTGGGCTTACCGCAAGCATTAATCCCGCAAGTATTTAATCAGGCTGAGTCGCTAATTCCAGCGTACTCAGCCAGTGAATGGCTTGTTCGCGGCTTTCGCCGCACATCTCCACACCCGGTTGCAACCCGCCACAAAATGCGGGCCGCTCCGGTTTGCCAAACAGTTTACATCTCAATAATTCATCGAGTTGTATGCAGGGCACGCCCGCCGGTTTGCCATGCGGCATGCCGGGAATCGGGCTGGTGATGGAGGGGGCGGTACAGCAAGCCCCACATTGCGGACGGCAATCCATCTTGGATCACCTGATTTCAATCACATCTGTCCACGGGTAGCCGAGGGCAGATACCCCAGCTTTGAGGTCTTGCATCGCCTGTTTG
>CAKZJM010000200.1 GCA_936943315.1 uncultured Methylophilus sp.
CTGCGTTATGGTTGATGTCGCATTCCAATCCAACCGCGCAGCTGTGGCCCAGCCCGGGCGAAGGCGCGGCGGCCTGCGCAACGCGCTGCGGGTTATAGCACCCCTGACCATCGCCCTGGTCTTGGTTGGCGCCTGCCGCATCCGAGCAGCTCTTCGATTTAAAGTGGTTTACCAGCACTGAGAACTTCTCACCATTGGCGGCTTTGAAGGTCTGGGCCAGGGTTGGGCGGTTGTTGATGCTGTCGGTATCAGACAATGCTGCCGCGGTTGGCAACAGCTTGGCTGGCTTGTAGATCATAGCCACCTTGATGGCATCGGTGCCGGTACCGGTCACCGGGTCAGCAATCACGGCATAGGTGTTAGCCCCGACCACGGCGTTCAAACCATCGACCAGATTTTGTGCTGCCGTGAGGCCGTTGTTCTGGATCTCCATCAGGCCCACTACATCGGCGTTGATAGCACTCAGGGCACGGATGATTTTGTTGCGCTGACGGTTGAACTCCACCAGGTTATTGGCGCCACGGCAGTTAGAGGCCGAAACACTCCCACCCAGGCTGCAACCCTGCCCGGTTTGGCCGCTGGCAGTGGCGCCATTGGTGAACGTACTGAAGTAGTTGAGCACGTTAAAACTGGCAACTTTGAGATTACCCGGCACGCTACTTGGTGCAGCCGTACGCGGGTTTTCACGCGTGAAAGAAACGGCCACGGTTGGGTGTAACTTGTAGTCACGTGGGCCAGGGTTAGAAGCCGTGATTAGGCCATGATCGATCACTCCTGTCAGGTTTTCGACCACGTCCCCCGCGCGCAAAGTATTGTCTTCACCGATATAGGGGATTGGATTAGGGTTTTGCAGATTGCTACCGTCATCCAGCACCAGGCGGCGGCGGGCATTCTCATCGGCCAACTGTGCTGCGGCGGCCGAGCTGGCCGGATAAAGATTGCTAGGCTTGGTCATGCGGCCCTCGGCAGACAGCGTGACCTGGCCATAACGGCCCTGAAAGTAATTCTGTGAAGCAGTCATTGGGGTGCTGATGCGCACCAGCATGCCTTCATAGGCTTCCAGATCACCCTCTGTCACTTCTGGCAAGGTGATCTCTGTTGGCAGGATGACCTCATTGCCTAGCACCTGCAAACCGCTGACATTCACAAGCTCAGTCACCGTATTAAACTCGGTCACGCTGGCGGTTAACCTGACCTTTTGATTCACACTCACCGTCGGAGTCACGCCAGTGCCCAGATAGACAAAAATGCCATCAGAGGTCAGTGGATTACCGTCACCTGTGGCGTCCTGCAGATAAAATCCATTCAAACCGGGGAACACTGCGGTGACTACGCCTTCGGTGGTCACCGTCTGGCCATTGAGCGGGCTCACTGACGCGGTGCCCGGTTCGCTGCCCTGAATCTGGTAAATGCGGGTGATATTGCTATTTTTCACCGTGATACTGACGCTGCAAGTCGCCGTCTGCGCTTCATTATTGGCAAACTGGACGTCCGCCGTATATTGGCCAGCAGCTAAACTACCATCCAGTTGCAGACTCACCGTTGCCGCTGCGCCATCGCTGCCCGCTGCGGCAAAATTATTCAACGCCAATCCAGCTGGCGCAGTGGCTGCCAGGGTCGCCGCATTGACCACGCTATCGGCATCACTTGCCTGCAATAACACTGCACCCGCCTCACCCACCTGCAAAGTCACGGCCGGGCAGGAGGTCACTATCGGCTGATTGGTGCCGCTGCCACCGCCACACACATTCACCGCGCTGCTGCTGTTACGCGGCGCCGGGGTGCCCGTGACAAAATCGCTGCCGTTCTGGTTTGTATCCTGGCAACCATTATTTTTGCGCAATAAGGCGCTAGTGCTATTGATGGCAGGGGCCACGGCACCTTCAAAAAAGTTCGCACTCCCATAACCCACCAAATCCACAATCTGCGACATTTGAGCTGGGGCACATGCGACTGAGCCACCGTTACAGGCCAGACCGGTACTGTTGTTAACCAGCACCACCTTGCCATTGGTGCCGCTCATGTCAGTGGCGTTGTTGCCTGCATCCGGAGTCGGTAAAGCGAGACCGTTAGCCGCACTGCGCAAGCCGACCAGATAATACTGGCCAGGCTGCAACACGCCAGAAAGTGAGGTCACCCCGTTAGCCGCAAAATTGCCAGTCCCTGTGGCGCTGGCATACTGCACTGACCACCCATTGATATTGACGGCGGCCGCCCCGGCATTGAATAACTCGACAAAGTCCTGGTTGTATACGTTACCCTGGCCACCATACATCTGGCTGATCACCACCTCGGCGTACACAGGAAGACTCAGGGAAGACAGGCCCAGCCAGGCCAGCGTCCAATGCATTTTTTTCAGTTTCATTCAGGACTCCGAAATTTCTCACTCGATAAAATCCTGAATACTTTAGCAATTTGAATTGCTGTCAATATTAAGTTTCATGCCAAACCGTTAGGCAGGTCGGACTATAAAAAACGGCTGAATTGAGGCTGATTTGTACAGTTTTAGGTCACCGACCAAATTGGCAGACTAGATGACTTGCTGGACATGACTTCTAATACAACAAAGCATGCGTTTTTAGCATGGCCGATGTAGTAGCAAAAGCACGCTAAGCACAGGCGTTTAGAATCCGTGAGTTGCGCAAAGCGTTTAATAAGGCAAGGGAAGTGGATTGAGATAAGAAAAGGATATGATTTAAAACAAAACGCCCACCTAAGTGGGCGTTTTAAAAGGAACTTGATGTTAATCCTCCAACCGAATGGTTTTAACAGTGACAATCGGAGGCAACTCTCTAGGCATCACATTCTGGCTAGTCATCTGGCTGGCCAGGTTTTCTGTCAGAGCATTGCTTGCACCTGCAGAAGTATTGGTTGCATTTGCTGCTGCACCAGCAAGACTTCCTGTGTCGGCTGCAGGGACTCCTGCTGAACTGCCAGAGACAGAAATATTGGAAGCATTCAAAATCACTGGTGCCCCGATAAGCAGATTACCCGCCTCAATGCCAGCCTCACCTGCATCAAGCACACCTCGTGGTGCGAACAATGCAACCGCTCCCTTATCAGGCGCAATGAGCCCTCCATTTGGACCATCAGGATCATAACTTTGAGCACGGATACCTGAACCGGACGCAACCCCTTTCACTTCAACGACCACATCGCCATTGTTATTGATACTCACGACACGCTCAGGCACAGATTGGGCAGATTTTGAGCCTCTACCAGCATCAATATCGCCATGATTAGACCAGATCAAAATGTCACTACCGTACTGCGTAATCACTTTAGACTGGTTCACCATAAAACTGCCGTCGGAATAAGCGTTAATGCTGCCGCCTTTTTCAGTCACAATGCCGATGTCATGCTCCAGTGAGCTATTAGACGCGACACCTGCATTCACCAAACCGCCTGGGGCAAACAAGTTGATGTCCCCATTTCTTGAGGTTTTGATCTGGCTTTGATACATCAAGATGTCGCCACTATAGTCTTTGCCCGGGAACAGTGAGGCTATGACATTATCACTTCTTTCCGTGCTCTTATTCTTAACGTACTCTTTACCTCCAGCCAACAACTCAACCTGGAACTCACGTAAGGCAAACACCTCTTTTTGAGTTTTATCAAGATTTAAAAAGCCAGCCATTGCTTCTTGCTGAGTATAGGGCTTGCCTGTCGCCGGATTTTTGCTGCCTGTGATTTCGTTCATATACGCCTGCACACGCGTTGCCGTGCCTTGACGATATTCCGCCAATGCCTCTGCATTCCCTTGTAGAGAGGCTGGACCGGCGCCGATTGGATTAATATAAGTTCCCACAAAACCCTCTATATCTGCACCTGATTTACCCATGCCTGCCAACAGGGTGACATTAGCACTTTTATCCGAAAGGTTAGGATTCACCGTGTTTGCGAGTGAGAGAATACCGCTGGTATTGCCCAGATCAATATTCCGACCAGCTTCAATCAATACTTCACCAGGCCCATTGATATCCAGACGCGCCTGCTGTTTGCCGTTTTCCATGACAAAATCTTTACCAGCATGAATTTCTGACACATCACCAACATTATTATGCTGAATAGAGGCATGTAAGGTCACATTATTGCCCGCATTGATATATACCGGTTTAGAGGATTTAATACCGTAGATATTGGTTCTTGTATTGTCTGTAGGGGACCCCGTCAGTTTGATGTCGCCATCACGCGCCACAATCACTGCAATGGTTGAATCATTTTGATGAATAGGTACGGCAGAAACACCGGTTTTAATACTGCCCAGAATGCTGGTAATGCTGCTATCGCTTGGGCTACCGGTGGTTGGGTTAAACACATTCAACACCGTGCTTAAATCCGCATCTGAGATCAATATATTCGCAGTAGGATTGATATTACCACTGGTATTCGCGCCGCTAATCACACTACCCGCAGCCAGTAGGCTCAAATTACCAATAGCTGATGGGGCCAATAGCATTTTATAGGTAGTAATATCCCCGGCAAATGCGGTTGCATTCACAGTACCTGGATGAATAGCTGCCATATCATTGTTTGTCAGTGTCGTGTAACCGCCTGAGTTAAGGCCCGTGCCCACGATCGACTGTCGGTTGCTTTGGCCAACTTCAACGTTACCTGACAAAGAGGTCACGTTTAAAGCAGCATCTTCAGCATAGGTATTGAAGAAGGTGCTATTTGCCACTTGATTCTGTGCCAATGTACTTCCTTGTACCCAAAGCGTTGGGTTGAAGGCAGTTTGTACTTTGACATTATTTTTGGCTTTAACGGTTGCACTGGCATCCTGCAGAGCAATCACCACGCCATTGGCACCGGGTGCCTGGGCTGCATCTGCTGGTCCAGGAATACTATCCCCGGCTTGCAGATCAAGCTGACCCCGTCCTACATAATAAACCCCATTCACAAGATTGCGCCCAGCGACTACCGACACATCACCGCCACCGTTCACCAAACTTGTACGAACTTCATTGCCTTGCGCATCCAGCGTTTTGACAAACTGAGCATTGGTTGCCGAAGAGGCGGAAACGTTAGTGACATTCCCTCCGGCCTGAATGCTGACATTGCCGCCACCCAGTGCAGCAATCCCCTGCTGGAATAAATCTGGACGAACCCACCAGCTGGTATCTGCACCATTACCACCTTGACGCAAGAGCCACTGGTTGACGCTTTGTGTCGTAGCTGCCCCGGTGATATTACCGGCAACCTCAATGGCAATATCACCGCCATTATTCACATAGCTGGCTGCAGTTGGGACATTCATCCCCGTAGAAGCTGGCGTAAAACCAGCGAGATTAGACACTTGTTTACCAGCGGTATAAATCACGGAGCTCGTATTTCCGAGTGACATATTGCCTCCGACAGCAATAGTGATATTGCCTTCACCCGTACGGATTAATTTATTATTTGCGAGCGTGAAATCACCTGTTCCTGCCTGAGTCTCTGTGATATTCGCAGCACTATAGTCAGCCCCGGCAATCAAATTAAAATTAAATGTGCTGGTATTTGGCTGCAATATGCCGGCGGTTGTCGCCGTACTGAAGCCATCACTTAAAGAGCCTGTCAAATTAAGGTTACCATTTGAGCGTAAAGTGAGAGAGCCGCCACGACCTGCTAACAAGGTACCAAAAGAACGCAAGTTTATATCAGCAGGGCCAACCGTCATTGCGGTAGGAGAGCTACCCGCCGTACTGCGCACCTCTATGTGCGGCAATACTTTTGCAGCCACACCATCCTGAGTCACGCTGTAAGCACTCGCCCCGTTATTAGCATTATAGAAACTGTTTGTGTCAGCAATCATGCCAGCCATGGCTGCGGCAGTGAATGTATTCGATGTGTAGGTACGGCTACCTTCAACCACCACCTCATTCGCGCCTTTAATCGCTGAAGTGGTATTGAATGCAACATTGACAGTATTGGCGGTGCCATTGGTGCCACGACGACCACGCAATGTGACTGAACCATCTGCGCCATCGACACCTAGATTGTTGTTTGCGGCTTTGTCGTAGCCACTCACATCAATGAGTGCGCCAGAGTCTGCAGAAACGGCATTCTGAGTAGCCAGACTGTCAGAGGACAATAACACGGTACCGCCTGAACCCGTTTGCGAATCTCCTGTTGACTGGTTCGCTTGTGTACCACGCGCGGTGATTTGGGCAGTATTCGTCAACGTCACTAATCCGTTGGCATAAATAGCCACATCGCCCCCTTTATCACCATCTGCATTGATATGACCCGCCACGGTAGCATTGCCATTATCAACACCGAGCGTAAACGCACGTGTGGTCACCGTATCGCCATTCGCGATGGTGACATCGCCATTACGTACCCGTATATCACGGCTTTCGTTAACCTTACCGGTTTCTAACGCCTTATTCACATCACTGAAATTATCCAGATTGGAGACATCGAGCTGGAGAGAGGCCGTTTTCTGTCCCTTGGCAGCTTGACCTTGTAAGGTATTATCAGCCGTGATAAAACGGCCATTTTTCGCATCTACCTGCAATTTACCGGCATTCCCTTTGGTAGTGCCCCCAGAAACGTTAAGTAAGCTATTACTATCAAGCTGCACATTCCCTTGCTCTGCCGTCAGGTGAATATTGCCAGCATCGGTGGTTGCAGAATGTGTCTCATCAAACGCCACGGTTGCTGCGGACACATCAATGCCGCCGCCTGAGACAACTTTCACATCACCAACCCGCGCCAGAGCATTCACATCCCCCGCTTTCAACATAATTTTCCCGCCCAATTGCATGTCATTGGCAGATAGATTAAGCGTTGCGCCCAAACCAGATGTGTCAGTGGCTGATTGACCATTTGCCTGTGTCTGCAAGCTGCCTGTGTTAGCGAATGTATAGTTGCTACCGGAATCTGCAGTGATCACCGCGCTATTCACAGTTGTTTGACCTGCGTTTACGTTCAGCGTGCCCGCCCCTGAAAAGCGCACATCTTTATTTGCATTAAAGGTGACAGTATTAAAGCCATTAATATTGCTTGAAACCTTGCCGGTATCAGCAAATGAAATCTGATTGGCATTCACAGTCAACTGACCCGTTGAAGCACCAGGCGCGGTAAACACGCCATTATTAGTATTTTTGAGGTTAAAGCTGTTGGCAACAATGCTCACATCGCCTAGATCATGATGTGCTATGCCCGCAGTATTAAAGGTAATATTGAGATTACTATTACCAAAATTCACTGCGCCAAAAATATCAATATTTTTATAGCTGTTGAATGTAATCGCCGACAAGCGGCCAAAATCATCTAAGGTGGCTGAGCTGATGCGCGTAGCGCCTGCAACAGTCTTATCTCCAATTGAGTATTGATTCGAGCCCAGCGTGACGGTCCCGCCGTCTTCAACCTCAACTGTTCCAGATTGATCAAAACTGCTGGTGGCATCCAACACCATAGAACGTGCCGCCTGAACGCTGGCGCCATCCGCTATTGTTAAATTGCCGGTGGTTGGCGTAGCCGATACATCGGTTCTAGAAAAATCGAAATCATTTTTGGCAGACACGGCCAGGACCGTACCATCTCCACTCGTCACCAGTGTAGTCTTACCCGTTTTATCAGGTCTGGCACCAGTACGGATCACTGCCCCTTGATTCACGGTGATGGTATCTTTAGACGCTACGATTAATTCATCTGATTGCACCGCATGATTATTGTCGTTAGTGAAACTGACATTAGAGGCTGTCGTGGTGATAGTTTGCGTATTACCGGCCACTGAACGGCTACCACCAAGCAGAATAGAATCAGCACTAATATTGTTGAGCTGATTTGCTGCGATCTGCAACACACCTGTCAGTTGTGGATCCACACTTGAAACGACACGAATATCATTTGAAGAAATATCGACCAGCGCCCCCTTGCCGCCTCCAGTAGCACTGGTGTTAATTTTCCCTTCAAGATTCAAGCTATTGCCTGCTGCCAGCACAAGTTGACCCGCATCATTTGTTAGCCTTGGCGTATCCTTGCCATCCCGGATCGCATTTTTAACCAAGAGTGCATTGCCAGTACTGACAAGATACTCAGCTAGACCTTTGTAATCTTTGGTTCCTGAATTCTGGTAAAAAGTATTGCCATTGACAATATTAAAGCTTGTATATTGACCACGGCTGGTGCCATCTAATTTGGTCAAATAGCCTGAAGACAATCCATTACCATCTGTTTGTGTTAACTGTGTATTGAGTTGCAGATTAGTACCATTGGCGCTGATCAGGAAAGCGCCTGGCAAAAGTGCATAATGCGCAGGCAATAGCGTATATTTTCCTGCGGCCAGGCCATTGCCACCGGAGAGATAAATCGCTTGCCCAATGCCGACGTCAGAACCAGCGCTCATTAAATAATCATAAGGCGCATATTGATTACCCAAAGATGGCAATACAGCGTAATAGCCTGATTGGGATAAGGTATCCAGTGAGCCGCCAATCCCTTGAATCCATTCATAAGCCAGCGTATCGCCATTCCCAGAGATATCAATACGGGAACCCGCTTGCAAGTTCATGTTATTGGCATTGAGCGTGACTTTTTTCTTGTCAATTGCGCTCATGAAATTGGTAATGGCCTGCTTGTCATTCGACAGCTGACTCCCCCCGAGTACGGTCACAGCATAAGGGATCAAACTACCTTCAGCAGATACCGAGGTCAGGCTGCCAGGGGCTAACGTTAATTGCTGTGCAGCATTAAGACTAATTTGGCCTAAAGGTGCGCGTAATACACCAGCCTGTAAGATAGAGTCAGCATTCAAAGTGAGCGTACCAACCGCCGAAAGTGGTACATTGGTCGCTGCATTCGATTGATTGCTAACCTCAATCCTGCTATCCGGTCCAGTTGCGGTTACAACAAAATCTGTTGCCGTTGCGGGATAAATTTGTCCGGCATCTAATTGAATCAAACCAGGTGCGGAGAGTGACGCAGAGCCTCCTAACGCAGAAGTAATCCCGCGACCACGAATATCGGTTTTACTTTGCAGACGGGTGGAGGCCACTTGATTAATGGCAATATTGCCCTGAATATCGATGAAATTTGCTGAAGCTTCAAACTGATCATTACCAGCTATCAGTTGGCTGCTATCAAACACAATACTGCTATTGTTTGCCAGCACTAGCGTAGAGGCATTCAGCTTTGCGGATCCCGACAAGGAGGTCACATCCAGTGTCACTAATGAAGGTACATTTAATGTGGTATTGGCAAAATGTATCTCATCCCCTACATTTCCACTGACATTGTCAACCTTGAGTGCAACATTATCAAATCCGCCTTGACGAATTTGCTCGGCTGAAACCTGCCCTTTGCCAAGTGCTGTTGTTAAAGGTTGCGTTGAGGAGTTAGACGTATTGATAAGATTCGTATTGCTCCCACCAGGTGTACTATTCGCGGCTTGCAACTCCTTGTTATTAGTTACAGTCAGAACACGTGTGCCATTCGCAAATAGTAATGGGGTGCTAATATCGTTTTCTATGCCTGTCCCATTTTTACCGCCCAGAGTAACATTCAATGTACCGCCTTCTCCAAGGCCAGAAGAGTTACCTGTGAGCGTACCATCAAGTGCCATCCCGTCACGGCCGGTGAGCGAAATCGTCCCCGCACTCCCCGCAACAGACTGCCTTGAGTATCCACCAACGACTCTCAAGTCAACATTGCCACTGGTTCCAGAAACATCAATCAGAGAACCTTCCTTAGCGATGAGTACACCATTGCCAGCAGTTAATGAGATATTCCCCGCTTTGGTAACAAACGCTGAACGTAAATTACCGTCACTGGCTGGTGGCTTCACGTATTGTGCTTTAGCAACCAGAGCAGCCGTCTCGCCGAGATACAAACTCAGGGTGGGATCAAAACTGTAATTGGGCCTTGTAATATCGCCGTTGTCCGGGATTTGATTGATTGAAAGATTAATGTCAGCACCGGGGGCAGTAATGTCTCCCAGAATGGTCATTTGACCGTTGGAGGTCAAAGTCACATTGCCACGTGGGCCAGTCTTGCTGGTGGGTGCATCCGTCACGATGCTTGTATTCGATTGCATGGTTAGGTCATCACCCGCCTTCACCTCAAGGCTTGTCGGTGAACGCAAAAGTCCCGCCATGGATGTTGTATTCACCAAGCCACTCAACTCACTGCCACTTTGTGCAACCTTGGCAGCGGAGGTCAAGGTTCTTGCATGTTGCTCAGGTGCGATGGTGACTGTGCTATTTGCTTGATCGCCAATTAAAACATCGCCATTCCATCGCTGGGCGTTACTCACTGTGAATTGAGAAAAGCCCCCTTGCTTAAAGAAGTTTTCGGAGAGCCAAAGCGTGTCATTTTTCTGTGGGTTGATGCCCCCAAGTTGGATATTTTCCACCAGCCCCGTTGCCTGCTCACCCTGCAAGTTGACGGTTAAATGCCCGCCCAGTGTTTGCTGCCCATTGATCAACATCCCGTAACTGCTAAACGTACCGTCAGTAAGCTGATTATCTGCCAGCGTGACGTTAATATCGCCACCTTTACCTGCTACAGCCTGACCAAGCTGATTGAACCATGCCCCAGAGGAAGCATCCATTCTGGCACCTTGCCCCAGACGCA
>CAKZJM010000201.1 GCA_936943315.1 uncultured Methylophilus sp.
CATAGACAAGACACGGTCAACCAGTACAAATGGATAGCGGTGTGGCAGGTGCTCCAGAATCTCATGAATATCCATGCTATTCATTGTGTTTTCAGCCATAAATTCTCTCAATCTTCCGAATGTTTTTGTATATTGCTTATTGCCTGCTCGAGCTGCTTGAGCTTGAGCTGATATTGTTCTAAATGACGGATATTTGCCGCCGTCCGTAGCCAGTCTTCGTGCTTCTGGAAGGGCATCAATGCCGTGTAGGTGCCTGCTTGCTGAATGGAGCGCATAATCATGGAACCTGGTGAAATAGTCACGCCATCCACAATTTGCAAATGACCGAGGATCATGGCCGCACCACCAATTTTGCAATGTGCCCCAATCACAGCACTGCCTGCAATGCCGACACAGCCCGCAATCACCGTATGGGCACCAATACGAACATTATGGGCGACCTGTATCAAATTGTCCAACTTCACACCGTCCTCAATGACGGTGTCATCCAATGCGCCACGGTCTATGGTGGTATTGGCACCGATATCCACCCGGTTACCAATCACAACCCTGCCAATTTGCGGTATTTTAACCCATTGCCCCTGTTCTTCTGCATAGCCAAAACCATCATTTCCGATCACAGCACCCGAAAATAGATGACAATCGCTACCGATCACCGTTCCATGCTTGATCACTACGCGTGGTTCCAATACCGTATTGGGGCCAATCGTCACATCATCCTCAATCACACAGCCCGCACCAATGCGGACGCCCTGACCCAGCGTCACACGATCACCGATGCTGACCATAGCATCAATGGTCAGCTCTGTTGGTAAATCTGTATCAATACCAATGGCCGCGCTGGCATGCACCTGATTGCGATATTGCCGTGAGGGATTCATCAATGCCGACAACTTGGCAAAGTATGCGTAGGGATTATCGGTGAGAATACATGGCAATGGCGTGAGGGAACGATGCTCAGGACGTAAAATGACCGCAGAGGCCTGGGTATCCTGCAAGGACTGGGTATATTTTGTATCATTAAAAAAAGCAATCGCTCCCGGCGTGGCATGGGCCAGAGAGGCCATGCGTGAAACCTGCAATGCCTCGGCCTGTTGTCTCGTGCTGCCGGGGTCTACCAGACCGCCCAGAGACGCAACAATCTCTTGTAATGTAAAGTGTTGCGCCATAAAAAACGACTACCTTAGAGAATACCTTGATGAAGGGGATGACTGGTTATTTTTTACCCAGCAACTTCAGGACTTTGTCTGTGATATCAATCCGTTTGCTGGCATAAGCCACGCCACTGTAAGCGACCAGATCGTAGCCTTCACTCTCAGCCACCGCTTGTACTGCTTTATTAATGCGTTCTTGCAGCAACGCCAGCTCTTCATTTTTACGCAAGTTGATATCTTCACGTAATTCACGTTGCTTGCTCTGGAACTCAAGACGTGAGTTATTCAACTGACGCTCTTTCTGGCGACGATCAGCCTCAGTCATACTGGTCGCACGGTCATGATCGAGTTGAGCTTCGAGGTCACGAATCTGTTTTTGCAATTTATCCAGCTCAAGTGAGCGCGGACTAAATTCTTTTTCCAGTTTTTTGCCAGTTTCAGCCGTTTGCGGCGCTTCCTGTAGCAGTTTATCCACCTGTACATAACCGACTTTAAAGTCGGCAGCCATCACCTGGCTACAGCATAATAAAAGGCTGAGTAATCCTGACCACATCCATTTCATACCATTACTCCCTTCATGCCCGCACGATTGTTTCCAGAACAGTTTGGACATCAGAACTGTTGGCCGAACTGGAATTGCAACACTTGCGTATCGTCACCCGTCTTGTCGTTGAGCGGTTTAGCCAGCACCAGCTTCAACGGCCCGAATGGGGAGACCCATGTCACACCCACACCGGTTGAGAATCTCAGGTA
Source organism: uncultured Methylophilus sp. (assembly GCA_936943315.1). Taxonomy (GTDB): domain Bacteria; phylum Pseudomonadota; class Gammaproteobacteria; order Burkholderiales; family Methylophilaceae; genus Methylophilus. Next base: position 1,908 of record CAKZJM010000201.1, read on the forward strand.
CTCAGAGTTGATCGGGTCATCTTTACCATACACGCCGCCGCCGTCAACAAACGCACTCAGCCTGAACTGGTTAGATTGCGACACAAAAGGCACCGGCATAAACAGTTCGACGTTACCTACAAAGCGTTTGGTACCACCCACTGCAAAATCAGACCCTGTGCTTGGGTTGACATCCCGCGGACCTAACGAGGAGTTCAGGAAACCACGCACACTATTCACACCACCGGCATAGAAGTTTTTGAAGAAGGGATAGTTTTTGCCACCATAACTATTGGCATAGCCCGCTTCACCGTTGAGCATCAATGTAAAGTCTTTACCCAAGTCTTTATACCAGCTGTGCTGATAACTGACCTTGTAATATTGCAGATCTAAACCAGGAATCGATACATCGCCAGACAGTCGTTGTAAAACACCCCTGCGTGGGAACAGGATATTATCCCTTGAGTCGAACGTCCAGCCCGCGTTGAATACGATGGAATTGCTGCTACAACCACTACTGTTTTCGCAGAATCTCAAGTATTGAATCGGACTGCTACTGGAAAGTTCGACTTCAGTCAGGTCTAGCGTCAAACCAGCGCTGATAAAGTCCATCTCAGACATTGGCATGCCGAAACGCACACCTACACCGTAAGACTGGCTGTTATAAGTACCCACGTTCAAGGTGGTGGAGTTTCTGCGGCTGGTATCTACATCCCGGCGGTAGATATCAAAGCCGCGGCTAATCCCATCCGGCGTGTAATAAGGGTCGGTATAAGAGAGCGAGTATACCGTATTGTAGCTGCTGGTATTCACTTGCAGCGCCACGCGATTACCGGTGCCTAGGAAGTTAGGCTGGTTCACATTGAACCCCAGGACGACGCCATCACTACTCGACAAACCTGCACCAAACTGTACGCTACCCGTCGCTTTTTCGGCGACAGTGACGTTCATATCCACCTGATCATTGATGCCTGGAACGGATGGCGTTTCCAATTCAACCGAATCAAAGAAATTGAGACGCTGGATACGTTCTTTGGAACGCTTGATTTTATCGCCGGCATACCATGCGGACTCAAGCTGACGCATTTCACGGCGCACGACTGAATCGCGCGTACGGGTATTTCCCTGCACATTAATGCGTCGGACATAGACTTTACGGCCAGGATCGATAAAGAAGGTAAACGCTACCGTATGCTCCTGTTTGTTGATTTCAGGCACGGCATTGACGTTGGCAAAGGCATAGCCCTCTTCACCAAGCTTGTCATTAATTGTTTTGCTTGCATCCGTCACCTTCTGGCGGCTAAACACTTCGCCATCCTGGATATTGATCAGCTTGCGCAAGTCTTCTTCTGGCAGCAGCATATCGCCGGCCAGTTTGGTCTTGCTGATGTTGTATTTCTCGCCTTCTGTCAGGTTGATGGTGATGTAGACATCACGCTTGTCTGGCGAAATCGAGACTTGTGTCGAGTCTATGGAGAACTCCAGGTAACCCTGGTTCATATAAAAAGAACGCAGTGCTTCGAGGTCAGCGGTTAATTTCTGCTTGGAATACTGATCGTCTTTGTTCCACCAGCTCATCCAGTTGGGCGTGGTCAACAAAAAGTTGGCACGTAAATCTTCGGTCTTGAACAAATGGTTGCCAACGATATTGATATCGCGGATTTTTGCTGCCGGGCCTTCTGTAATCTCAAAACGGATAGCCACACGGTTACGCTCCAGCGGGCTGGCTGTGGCTTTCACCTCAGCACTATACTTCCCCTGGGAGAGGTATTGACGCTTGATCTCTTGCTCGGCGCGGTCAAGTTGCGATTTATCAAAAATCTGGCCTTCGGCGATGCCGATCTGTTTCAGGCCTTCCTTGATTTTGTCTGTCTGGAAAGATTTGTTACCGCTGAAGTCAATTTGCGTGACGGAAGGACGTTCCTGGACAGTCACGACCAGCACATCCCCTTCGTTTTCAATCCGTACATCCTTGAAAAAGCCGGTGGCATACAAGGATTTAATCGCCTGCGCTGCTTTTTCATCACTCATGACATCGCCTACCTGCATGGGCAGGTAATTGAAGACTGTGCCTGGTTCGGTACGTTGCAAACCTTCAACACGGATATCAGTAATGACAAACGGCTCTGTGGCATGTGCGTTCAGGTGCACTACCCCCGCCAACAAACACAACCACAACTTGGAACTGGATTTTATTCTCATTAACTATACTTTCAACCTATCAGGTAACGATTGATGTCATTAAAAAAAGCAATAAACATCAATGCTCCTAAAATACCCAATCCCAGACGCTGCCCTACGGCCAGCACCTTGTCGGGTAATGGTTCTCCTCGGATCAATTCCGCCATATGATACAACAAATGGCCGCCATCCAATACTGGAATCGGCAGCAGATTCATGACCGCAATACTGATACTCAACAATGCGACAAACCCAATATAGGGCTTGATCCCCATGTCGGCAGACTCCCCTGCGGCATCGGCAATGCTGACCGGGCCGCTAATGGATTTTAGAGAGGCTTGGCCGGTGATCATTTTTCCCAGCATTTTGAGTGTAAATGCAATCGTTTCATGCATTTTATCCAACGCACGCACTGCCGCCTGAGGCAGGCTGTAATGCCGGACAACCTGGTAAGGTGCCATATCCACCGCATCCATATTGACTGCCGCGCCCAGTCGACCAATTTTTTGACCGCCCTGCTGTATGGCTTCGGGCAACAATTTCACCTGAAACACTTGCTCAGCCCGTTGATATTCTATTTTCAAAGGTTGCGCCGGATGCGTGCGCACCAATTTAACAAACTGTTGCCAGTCGGCAATTGGCTGCTGGTTGACTTTGAGAATGCGGTCCCCAGTTTGCAGGCCACTGCGTTCGGCCACAGAGCCTGGCATGACTTCACCAATCACGGCAGAGACGACTGGCATCAAGACGGATAACCCCGCCTTTTGCATGACTTCAGCATCAGGATCCCCTGGCAAGCGGTTGAGCGGCAACACATGCTGATGTACCTCACCCTGCCCCGTCTTGGTCATCACTGTCACCGCCCGGTGCGCCACCCAGTTTTCCAGCAATTGCCATTGCGCTTCTTGCCAGGTATTGACCGGCTTGCCATCAATCGCCACAATCAGGTCGCCCTGACGCAATTTGGCTTCTGCGGCCAATGAGCCGTTATCTACCGGCCCGATATAAGGTTTAAGACCAATCTCGCCCTGGGCGATCAGCCCCCAATAGCAGACGAATGCCAGTAATAAATTGGCTAAAGGGCCTGCAAACACAATCCACATTTTTGCGGCCACTCCTTGATGATCAAACGCTTGAGACCAATCGGCAGGCGCGACCACTGCGTCGTTTTCGCGGCTATCCAGCATCTTGACGTATCCGCCCAGGGGGATCCATGAAAGCACCCATTGGGTAGACTGCGGGGTTGCCTGATAGGTGAAGATGGGCTTACCAAACCCTATGGAAAATTTAAGCACACGCACACCACAACTGCGCGCTGCCAGATAATGCCCAAACTCATGAATGGTGACCAGAACTCCGATGGCAACAATAAACGCCAGGATTGAGGTCATACGCTGGCCACCTTGCGCGCAGGGCTGGCGGCCATTGCAGAGATCAACTGTTGCGTGTGTGCCCTGGCTTGGGCATCGACTGCCAACAGTTGCTCAATAGAGGCCACTGGTTCAACCGGCAACGCTTGCAGGGTGTGATCAATCAAGCGCGGAATGTCCAGGTAGCCGATGTTGTCACGCAAAAAGGCATCGACCGCGACCTCATTGGCCGCATTAAGCATGGCAGGCGCTGTTCCGCCTGCTGCCAAGGCATCATACGCCAGTGTCAGGCAAGGAAAGCGTTGTGTATCAGGTGCTTCAAACTCCAGCTTGGCCACTTCGATCAGGCTCAATGGTTTGACCGCGGAGGCAATGCGCTCAGGGTAGCCCAGGCCGTAAGCAATAGGCGTGCGCATATCGGGGTTACCCAATTGCGCCAAAATACTGCCATCGACATAAGATACCATGGAGTGAATCACACTTTGCGGATGCACCACCACTTCGATCTGGTCTGGACGCGCGTCGAACAACCAGTGCGCTTCAATGACTTCCAACCCTTTGTTCATGAGCGTTGAAGAATCAATGGTGATTTTTGCCCCCATGACCCAGTTGGGATGCTTGAGTGCCAGTGCTGGCGTCACTTCTTGTAACTGAGCCTGGCTATACCCACGGAAAGGGCCACCTGAAGCGGTCAGGATAATCTGGTTAACACCCACCTCCGCCAGATCTTTGTAAGGCAATCTAGGCATGACCTGAAAAATGGCATTGTGCTCGCTATCAATCGGCAGCAAAGTCGCTTGCCCTAGCTTAACCGCATCCATAAACAACTGGCCAGCCATCACCAAGGTTTCTTTATTTGCCAGGAGGATTTTTTTGCCTGCTTTTGCCGCAGCCAGCGCAGGCAACAAACCCGCCGCCCCGACAATCGCCGCCATCACAATCGACACATCAGCATGGGCCGCCACTTCTGTCAGGCCTTCCATGCCAGACAATACCTCCACATGCAACTGTTCAGCCTGCACCCGTTGCCGCAATTGCTGGGCCGACTCTTCATGTTGCATGACGGCATAGCGTGGACGATATTGCGCACACTGTTGCAGCATCACTTCTACATTGCTGTGCGCAGTCAGTGCAAACACACCATAACGGTCAGAATGGCGTGAAATGACATCCAGCGTTTGCTGACCAATGGTGCCAGTACTGCCAAGTATGGTGACAAATTGCACAATGACCTCTTAAAACGAATAAGCCTGTTGCCAGTAATGAAACCAGAACAGCAGGCACAAACCGATAGGCAAAGCCGGAATCACCCCATCTACACGATCCAGGAACCCACCGTGCCCGGGCAAGAATCGTCCGCTATCTTTGAGGTTAGCACGGCGCTTAAAGAACGACTCAAACAAATCGCCATAAACACCGGCAATCGTCACCAGCCATAAGCCAGGCAAAATCCACCAGGTAGACACCGCACCCGATAATTTGAGCACCGCGGCATAAATAGCCACCGCGAACAAAGCGCCATACACGCCTTCCCAGGTTTTGCCAGGGCTAATGGCGGGGGCCAGCTTATGGCGCCCGAATTGCTTACCAGCAAAATAAGCCGCACTATCGGCCAGCCAGATGGTGGAAATAATTGTCAGCAATACAAAAGGGTTGACCTCTTTGGCGGCCACCAGAGCAAGCCACAGAGACATCATCAGTGCCCAACCGGCCACAGCATTGACTGCTTTATTTTTGGAGAAAGTGTTCAAAAACAATGCTACAGGCACGATCACCAACCAAAACACGGTGGCGAGCGCAAATACATGCAAGGCATGATAAAAAAACCAGTGAAACCCTTGCTGCAGTAACAGGAGTAACACCGCCAGACCCAGCGCCGCAGAAACCAACAGGTAGCTACGCGCCTGACCTTTACTCATCTGTAAAAATCCGGCCCATTCATGCAGGCAAACCAGTGTCAGCCCTAACATGATCGCCGCCCAGGCTAACAAAGGTAGCCAAAACAAAGCAGGTAAAAATAAGCCCAGCAATACAATCGCAGTAAAAATTCGGGTTTTTAGCATAATTAAGAAGCTTTTGGCTCAGCCAATTGCTCGCTGGTACGGCCAAAACGGCGTTCGCGCTGGCGGTAAGAAGTTAATGCCGCTTCAAAGGCAGCATCATCAAAGTCAGGCCATAAGGTAGGTGTGAAATACAGCTCGGTGTAGGCCAACTGCCACAGCAGGAAGTTACTGATGCGTGTCTCACCGCCGGTGCGGATAAACAGGTCTGGCTCCGGTGCATAGGGCATGGAAAGATAGGGAGTTAAATCTGATTCTTGTATTTGCTTGAGCTGTGGCTGCGCCTGTAGCAATTGGTTAAAAGCATTTACCACATCCCATCGGCCGCCATAATTCACGGCAATGGTGAGGGTCAAGCCAGTATTGGCGGCTGTTTTCTGCTCCGCTTCCAGCATCTTTTGCTGCAGGGCCTCGTTAAAAGCTGCACGGTCACCAATCAGCTTTAAAATCACATTGGCTTCATGCAATTTTTTAACCTCACGGTCCAGCGCTTCAAGAAACAGGCTCATGAGGAAAGTGACTTCTTCGGGGGGGCGGCGCCAGTTTTCGCTGCTAAAGGCAAATAAAGTCAGAAACTTGATATCCAGGCGCACACAGGCCTTCACCATGGCCCGCACGGCTTCCAGGCCACGCTGATGACCAGCCACGCGCGGCAAGAACCGCTTTTTAGCCCAGCGTCCATTACCGTCCATGATGACGGCCACATGCTGTGGCACGTCCTGGATGGGCGGGACTTCTTTGGTAGAGCTGGAGAATAAACCCAAAACGGCTTCCGTTCGCTGGATGACTGTTAAACAGCCATCAGGTCAGCTTCTTTTTGTTGCAAGATCTTATCGACTTCAGCCACGGCTTTATCGGTCATTTTCTGGACTTCTTCTTGCGCGCGGCGCTCATCATCTTCTGAAATCGCTTTATCCTTGATGAGTTTCTTCAAGGCATCGTTGGCGTCACGGCGCACATTGCGAATAGCAACTTTGGCGCCTTCACCTTCTGTACGCACAATTTTGGTCAGATCGCGGCGGCGCTCTTCAGTCAACATCGGCATGGGCACACGAATCAAATCACCGTTGGTGGCAGGATTCAAGCCCAAGTCGCTATCGCGAATCGCTTTTTCCACTTTCGCAATCATATTTTTTTCATAAGGCTGGACGTTAATCGTACGCGCATCGCCCAGATTCACGTTAGCCACCTGGTTCACCGCCACCATAGAGCCATAATATTCAACCATCACATGGTCCAGCAGGCCCGCGTGTGCACGGCCTGTGCGTACTTTTGCCAAATCAATCTTTAATGACTCGAGTGACTTCTGCATTTTCTGCTCGGCAGATTTTTTGATATCTTCAACCATTTTACTTCTCCAATCTCACAAGCGCCCGGCCTATGCCTTGACGCGTGTTCCTTCATTTTCACCCAGAATGACGCTCTTCAATGCACCCTCTTTAAAAATGCTGAAGACTGCAATGGGCATCTTCTGATCACGACACAAGGTGAATGCCGTTGCATCCATGACTTTCAGGTTCTTATTGATGGCCTCGTCATAAGAGACTTGGTCATAGCGCGTTGCCGTTGGGTCTTTTTTAGGGTCTGCGGTATAGATGCCATCAACCTTGGTCGCTTTCAACACGATCTCAGCATCAATCTCCACACCACGTAGCGCAGCAGCAGTATCGGTCGTAAAGAACGGGTTACCGGTACCCGCCCCGAAGATCACGACTTTACCCTCTTCAAGATAGCGAATCGCTTTCCCGCGGATGTAAGGCTCAGCGACTGCCTCGATATTCAATGCGCTTTGCACACGTGCAGGCACACCCGCATGCTTCATCGCATCCTGCAAGGCCATCGCATTCATGACGGTAGCGAGCATGCCCATATAATCCGCATTCGCCCTGTCCATGCCTTCAGCCGCAGGGGCTACACCACGGAAAATGTTACCGCCGCCAATGACGATACCGACCTGCACGCCCATCTCAACGATTTCTTTGACCTGCGCAACAATCGAATTGACCGTTTCGCGATTAATCCCATAAGCATCCTCACCCATCAAGGCCTCGCCAGATAACTTAAGGAGAACGCGTTTAAAAACAGGTTGTGCCATCGTTATTTTCCCAAACTCAAAATGTGCTTATTTAATCACAAAACAAGGTTTTTTGGGCGTTCTAAGCCCGTCTTCGCCATAAAAAAAGTGGAATCCGCAGATTCCACTTTTTCAGGTAACGCTGTAAAAAGTCAATTAGACTTTAGCGGCAGCAGCCACTTCAGCAGCGTAATCCACCACGGCTTTCTCAATGCCCTCACCCACTGTGTACATGGTGAATGAAGCCACAGAAGCGCCTTTTGATTTCAGCAACTGCTCAATGGTCATCTTGTCATCTTTTACAAAAGCCTGGCTCAGCAAGGTGACTTCTTTCAGGAATTTCTGCACGGTGCCGTCAGCAATTTTTTCCAGCATCGCATCCGGTTTGCCCGCTTCTTTAGCCTTCTCGATCGCAACGCGACGCTCAGCTTCAATCAGCGCGGCATCCACACCGCTGGCATCCAGTGATTTTGGTTTCGCAGCAGCAATGTGCATCGCGATATCTTTACCCAAGGTTTCGTCACCGCCAACCAAATCAACCAGCACACCAATCTTGCTACCGTGTACATAGCTGTACAATTTACCTTGCGCTTCAGTACGGACAAAACGGCGTGGCGTGATGTTTTCACCGATTTTACCCACCAGTTGCGCACGCACTGCTTCAGCAGTTTCGCCACGCATCGGGGCATTGGCAACCGCTTCAATGTCTGCGGGGTTGTTTTCGTTAACCACTTGTGCCAACTCGCCAACGAACTTGAGGAACTCTTCGTTTTTCGCACAGAAGTCTGTTTCTGAGTTAACTTCGATCAGCGTACCCAGCTTGCCATCAGCAGCAATGCTGATACCAACCGTACCTTCAGCAGCCACACGGCCAGCAGCTTTGCTTGCCTTGTTACCAAAGCGTACACGCAGAATTTCTTCAGCACGTGTCATGTCGCCTTCAGCTTCAGTCAGTGCTTTTTTAC
>CAKZJM010000202.1 GCA_936943315.1 uncultured Methylophilus sp.
CGCATTCCGCCTTCTGCCCGTCCAGGGTCGACTCACTGGCGCGGGTTGCCGCTTCAGCTAACGAGAGGTCAGCCGCTGCGGTAAACCCTGCCCGGCTTGATATACCCGTCAAACGTGCCGTTTCGCGGCGGGAGTCCATGGCCTCCTGCAATGCACGGACGGTGTCCTGGCAAGCCCGGTAATTGACATAGTTATTAGCGACCTCGGCAGCCAGGGTGATACGGGCATCATGCCAGGCCATCTCCCTTGATTCCAATTGCGCTTTGGCGGCCTCTTTGCCTGACTTGACCTTGCCAAACAAATCCAGCTCCCAGCTCGCATCCAGCGTGCCCGATGCGATTTTGACAGTGCTGGCGCCCAAGGCGGCATTGGCACCCTTGCTTTCGGTAAACGAACCGGTGCTACTTAGTGTGGGCACGCCTTGCGCATAGGCGGTGCCAAGATTCGCCCGTGCCGAACGGATGTTAGCGAGCGCCAGGTCAAGTGAAGGGCTTTCTTTTTGCGCCTGTGTCAGTAATTGATCCAGCACCGGGTCCTTGAATTGCGCCCACCAATCCTTGAGGGAGGCGACATTACCGGCATGCGGTAGTGGCGCTTGCCACTGTGCCGGGGTGGCGGGCTGAGGCCGAATATACTCTTCGAGCATCGAGCAACCGGCCAGGGGTATAAGCAGACATACCCAAACCCAGCTAGGCAGCTTCATCCAATTGACCTTATTCATGCTGATGCTCCATCCCCGTGATGCCATTGAGAAACAATGCGACCACAAAATTAATATGCTCCTCGATATCCCAATCGACTGGTAACGCGCCAAACAAGGCCTTGTTTCGCGGGCCTGCGATCAGCAATTCGCAATAGGACTCTGCTGCCTGTTTAAAATTCAGTTTTGGAAATTTGTTCTGCGCCGCATAAAAAGCAAGCACCTCCGCCAACATTTGAAATAAGCGCTCAGGCCCAGCCTGCTTCATGGCCAGCGCTAATTCCGGCACATGAAAAAACTCGGAAACGCCGATTCGGTAAAATGACACCATGCGCGGTTCCAGCACGCGATTGAGCATAAAGCGACCGATCTTGGTCAGTATTTCATCCAGACTGTGCTTATGCAGGTCATCCACCTGCACCATGGCTGACACATCCTGCTCCACCATCTGCGTAATGGCTGCGATCAACAAGTCATATTTGTTGTCATACCGTTCGTAAATAGTGCGGGTAGAAACTCCACAATGGGCGGCGATACGCGCCACACTGGTTTGCGTGACGCCTTCGGTCATGAAAAGCTCCAGCGCACTGGCCAGTAACTGGCTGTGGCGTTCGTTGGCAGTCCCGGCTTTGGGGCGTCCCACACGGGTTTTGGCTGTGTTTGCTGATGTCATATGCGCTTGCATCATCTTCGCTTAAAATAAAAATAAAACGTTTCATTTTCATTTTAAGCGAATTATTCAATCGATGGCAAGTTATTTGTTGTATATCGCTTGTTACAAATCCGCAACTCATTACGGCTGCTTTGCTATACTCGCAACACTTTTATTGCAGACTTGGGCCATGGCACTTAAATCCACCATTTATAAAATCGATGTCAATATCGCCGATATGGACCGGCACTATTACCAGCAGCATTCTTTAACCCTCGCAAAACACCCCTCAGAAACCGATGAACGCCTGATGGTTCGCCTGCTGGCATTTGTGCTTTATGCCGATGAAGCCTTGCTGTTTGGCAAAGGATTAAGTGAGGACGACGAACCCGACTTATGGCAGAAAGACCTCACGGGCGCGATTATTCGCTGGATAGGCGTGGGACTCCCCGACGAACGTGAAATCCGCAAAGCCTGTGGCCGCTCAGCCCATGTGGTCCAAGTGCTCTACGGTGGCCGCACGGCTGACATGTGGTGGAACCAGAATCAAAAAGCGATATTGAAACTGGATAATGTGACCGTGGTCAATCTGCCAGAAACCGAACAACTCGCTGCTGCGGCCTCGCGTGGGATGGCGATTAGTTTTACGATTCAGGACCGGCAAATACTGGTCAGTTACGAAGGCGGTAGTTTTGAAATCAGCCCGCAATGGTTAAAAGAATCGGCCTAATATTTAAAAAAGCCAGCATAAGCTGGCTTTTTTATTCACTCACTACAGCACCCAGTTAAGGAAACAAGCGGTGCTCAGCAGGCCAGACACCGCTATACATCGCCTCAGGGTGATGTTGCATCAAGCGGCGTCTGATGTCGTTTAACCGGCGTAACGGCACTGAGACAATCATTAAAATATTCCCTTGCTCGATGTGGGTTTTGTAGGCCTTGAGGCGGTAACTCGGGGCAGCGGTTGCGATAGCTGCGGCCCAAGCTGCACATGCCAACGCCCCCAACACCATACAATAGGGGATCACCATCAGGGTGACCTCACCAAACCACCACGGCACCATATAGGCCAGCAGCCCGCCCAGCAAACCAAACACCGCCCCAAACACAAAGCCAGCCAATGCACTGTAAATCACATCGGACTTTTCCACCGCATTGGCCTTGGGCAGGTTTCCTAACGCTTGCTCATTCTTGGCATGAAAATGGATATGATCCTCTTCAATCCTCTCCAGCAACAGCTCTTTCATCATGGCTTGCGCCCTTCTAATATTCGGTAAAACAAAATAGAGTCTACGTCTCATATCGTTCTCCTCTCAATATTGCCAGATTCAGTTGCCAGAGTGGTGTCCTGAATCAGCCATAAAAAATTGGAGAGCCACTTATCCTAAAAAATTCATTTTTTAACATGTGTTGGTGAGCGCCGCTTGTGAGTGTGGTTTGTTGTCACTGGTCTTCGAGTTTTCCCATCCAGACACTGCGCAGTTTGGATATTTTGTAACCCAATCCGGCGCCTTCGTTAGACAGCGCGTCCAGAAACAACGAAAGCCGCCTGGATTTAATCACGGTATAAAAGGTCAGCAAGCTGACGGGCACAAACACAATGGCAAAGTAAGCCAGCTTTTCAAGCAGGCTGGATTGCGTGAGGTCAATCAGGTTCATGCCCAGCAAACCGGTGGTCATGGTCCCGATCAGGCCAAGAATGGTCACCACGGTCAACCGCACCACGGTATCTGCCTGGCGTTTGATTTCTTCGCCTTCCAGATATTCGGCCATGTCCATAATGCGGCGGCGCGTTTTTTCAAACAGGCTGGCCGACTCCAGCTGCTTGAGCATCAGGCAAAACAGGTCTTTGGCCACAGCCTGGTCTGAGACGTTTTCAAACCAGTAGCGGTGGGTAAAGCGCAAAAACACGGCCGTGGCATTGCGGATACGGCCACGGAAAGTTTTCACCGACTCTTCACTCTGCATATTCAAGCGGCTGATGGCTTGCACCATGCGGTCAGACAACATGAGCAAGGCGGCCTTTTGAAAATGCGCGATTAAAAACAGCAAGAAATACTGGTTTTGGTAATGCCGCTTGATACCGGTGCGCTCATTGGTAAACACCCGGTGCTGATGGCTGCCGACCACCACGAAGTTTTGCCCGGTGCACATGATGCGCGTGGTGCTCCACGGGTCCTGCCGGGCCTCATCCCAGTAGCGGTCGTAGCAATTATTTTTTTCAAATTCCTGCAAAAATTGTTCGGTAAACGGCAGGGTTTCAGAATGCCAGGGCTGGCACACCAACCCCAAGCGGATGAGGTCACCGCGGCTCAGCTGGCTGACATCGTCAAACGACAGGTAAGCCATCAGCGGCATGCGCTGGTATTCAATCTCCCGGTAGCGCAGCAAGCCTTCCTGGTTAGAATAATGCGGCACCAGCGGATGCATCATCGCCAGCCAATGCAACGACACACAAGGCACGTGGTTTTCTTTGACAAACGCCAGGTAGCGCTTTTTGTCTTCGTAGTCAGACTGTGCAATCACCTGGCCGTGCTGGTCCAACCACTCAACCAGTTGCGCGCAATGGCCTGCTTCGCCGGTGTCATCCCAATAGTTAGGGTAAGTACGCCCCAGGCGGTACATCACCTCCATGGCCGACTTTAATGGCAGGTCTTTACCCGTAACTTCAAAGGCCAGCATGGCCACATCAATATCAAAAAAGAAATACAACTCGACATGCGAGACGCGCAGTAACAATGGCTCGGGCTCACCCTGCAAAGTAATGCGCACCTGATGAATATCGCTACGCGTAAAAATATGAATGGGAGACTCACCATAGCCGCCTGCTTCGCGGCCATGCTTGCCCTCGCCGTATAAAAAGCGCTGGGCAAACGGCAAAAAAGTGACGAACTCCTGATACCGGGTTTCACTCAGGTGTGGGGAGTTTTGCAAAAACTCGTCTTGTATTTCTATCCAGGGCGAATTGGGCGTGTCTTTAAGCACTTGCCACGGATAAGTCACCTTGGTCGGGTGAGTGTCATAAGTCATCAACTGGATGGGCCATAACAACGTTTGCCGAAAGTCTCGTACGATACTGCTTTGAAGGTTGTCCGCCATGATGAATGCCTTAAGCCGCGATATTGACTGTGCACTATACCGCGGGGCAGCACGCGGGAATCGAGGAAAAAACAGCTGGTTTGCTGATCAACTATCCAAATTGCAGGCAATAAAAAAACCGGCACTTGGCCGGTTTTTTTATGAGGCATCCAGAAGTTAGACTTTCTGGTAAACCTCGCTGCCTTTCTTCACGAATTCAATCGCTTTTTCCTGCATGCCTTTTTGCAGGGCGGCCTGCTCATCTACGCCCAGTTTGTCGGCGTAATCGCGCACATCCTGGGTGATTTTCATGGAACAGAAGTGCGGGCCACACATGGAGCAGAAATGGGCTTGCTTGGCGCCTTCCTGTGGCAAGGTTTCATCATGGAATTCCTTGGCCTTTTCAGGATCCAGGCCGAGGTTGAACTGATCTTCCCAGCGGAATTCGAAACGCGCTTTTGACAAGGCATTGTCGCGAATCTGTGCGCCAGGATGGCCTTTGGCCAAGTCAGCCGCGTGTGCCGCGATCTTGTAGGTGATGATGCCTACACGCACGTCTTCCTTGTCAGGCAAGCCCAGGTGTTCTTTTGGTGTGACGTAACACAGCATGGCACAACCGTACCAACCGATCATGGCCGCACCGATCCCGGAGGTGATGTGATCATAGCCAGGCGCGATGTCGGTGGTCAATGGGCCCAAGGTGTAGAACGGGGCTTCGCCACAGTGCTCCAGTTGCAGATCCATGTTTTCCTTGATCAGGTGCATAGGCACATGGCCAGGGCCTTCGATCATGCACTGCACGTCGTGCTTCCAGGCGATCTGGGTCAGCTCACCCAGCGTTTTCAGCTCAGCAAATTGTGCTTCGTCGTTGGCATCGTAAATTGAGCCAGGACGCAAGCCGTCACCGAGTGAGAAGGTGACATCATACTGCTTCATGATCTCGCAAATCTCTTCGAAGTGCGTGTAGAGGAAAGACTCTTTATGGTGGGCCAGGCACCATTTCGCCATGATGGAACCCCCGCGTGACACGATCCCGGTCATGCGTTTGGCGGTCATCGGGATATACGCCAGGCGAACACCAGCGTGGATGGTGAAGTAATCCACACCTTGCTCTGCTTGCTCAATCAGCGTGTCACGGAAGATTTCCCAAGTCAGGTCTTCGGCCTTGCCATTTACTTTTTCCAGCGCCTGGTAAATAGGCACCGTACCAATCGGCACCGGTGAGTTACGGATAATCCACTCGCGCGTTTCGTGGATATTTTTACCGGTGGACAGATCCATCACGGTGTCACCACCCCAACGCGTACCCCACACCATTTTTTCCACTTCTTCCGAGATAGAAGAACCCAGCGCAGAGTTACCGATGTTGGCATTGATCTTGACCAGGAAATTACGGCCAATAATCATCGGCTCGATTTCTGGGTGGTTGATGTTGGCTGGAATAATGGCTCGACCACGGGCGACTTCGTCGCGCACAAACTCTGGCGTAATCACTTTGGGGATGCTGGCACCATAGTTTTGGCCAGGATGCTGCGTTTGCAGCAGCTCGCTCATATTTTCACGGCGCTGGTTTTCGCGGATGGCAATGAACTCCATTTCAGGCGTGATGATGCCCTGACGCGCATAGTGCATTTGGCTGACGTTTTTACCGGGCTTGGCACGCAGTGGTTTACGGTGCAGATTGAAACGCATCTGTGACAGTTCCGGGTCTACCAGGCGCTGCTGACCAAATTCTGACGTAGGGCCATCCAGCTGGTCGGTATCGTTACGCTCGGCAATCCAGTTGGCGCGCAGTGCTGGCAAACCGTTACGGATATCGATCTCTACCGTGGGGTCTGTGTAAGGGCCGGAGGTGTCATACACCACCACTGGCGGGTTAGTATCGCCGCCAAAACTGGAAGGGGTGTCGCTCAGCGAGATTTCACGAAACGGCACCTGGATATCAGGACGTGAACCTTCAACGTAAATTTTGCGCGATTTGGCAAACGGTTTAGTGGCGGCTTCGTCAACCTTGGCATCAGCATTGACGAACTTGATATTTTTATCAATAGCGTTCATTGGCATCCTTAAAAGAAAAGACGTAAGGATGCATGTGGAGGTTTGCATTCCCTACGGTGGTATCAACCACATCAGGTTCGAAGGGTAACTCTCACTGCAAAACGTTCAGAAAATAAAGGCTTTGCAGACCCCTAGCAACGAACGGATTGTGCGGGAAAACACCTGATAACGCAAGCAAAACAAAGTTTTGCCATGGCCCTCGCCCACATCAATATCGCGACAAAAATATATCCGATAATCTAATTTAAATAAATAGACCCTGAATCCGTAACTGTTCCGGCCTTTGTTGCCCATACACCTTCGCTAAACTATTGTCGGGAATTATTTACTCGGGATGGCAAGGCACGCTGGTATGGATTTATATGATATTTTCTTTTTCAGGGAGGGCTCTCCCACGGCCTTGTTGAGCGGCACCTATAATCACTGGCTGGTTGTGCTGTCTGTCCTGGTTGCCAGCGGTTCTTCTATTCTGGCGTTACAGCTTACCCGTCTTTCCCAAAAACAGACCTCTCCGGGGGCAAAACATTTATCCACCCTCGCCAGCTCAATCTCTCTGGGGGCGGGCATCTGGGCCATGCATTTTATTGGCATGCTGGCTTATGAAATTTGCACCAAGGTCAACTATTCACCCGAGATTTCGATTGTTTCCATGATGCCAGGGGCATTAGCGTCTTATTACGCGCTACGCCTGATGTCGGAAAACCAGCTTGATTACCGCACTTTGATTAAAGGCGGCGTCTCCGTCGGAGCAGGGATTGGCGCCATGCATTACACCGGCATGCTCGCCATGCAAATGGCGCCCGTCCTCAAATTCGATCTGCTATGGGTGCTTATTTCTGTGGGGGTGGCTGTCGGCTTATCTACCCTGTCATTGTGGACCGGGGTATACCTTAACCATAAAGGAACCATCCCGCCACGCGTGAGCATCCTGCTGGGTGGTTTATTGATGGGTTGTGCGATCACGGCCATGCATTACACCGGCATGGCGTCAGCGAGGTTTGTCGGGCAGGCACAGCCGGGCTTTGACCCGGCGGATAATCAATCCATGACGCTGGCACTGGGCATCACCTTGGTCACCATCCTGATCGGGGTGATTGCCGCAGGGATTAATGCCCTGATCCGCTACCGGCAGATGCTGGCCACTATTCAAGCCAGCGAAACGAGGCTGGCCACCATTTTAAATACCGCTGTCGATGGCATTGTGACCATTGATACCACTGGCCAGATTATCTCCTGCAATGCCGCCATTCAGACCATGTTTGGCTGGGAGCAAGCGGCTTTGACCGGGCAAAACATCTCCGTGTTAATCCCCGCCCCAGAGCTGTTGAATCATGTGCTCTCGCTTAAAAGTGACGAAGCCAACAACCGGCCAGTGATGCTGGGCGAAAGCCACGACCTGGAGGCCCTAAAGAAAGACGGTACAGCATTTCCCATCCGCCTGGCTATCGGTGAAGTGAAGTTGACTGATGAAAGCCTGTTTGTTGGTTTTATGACTGACCTGACTCAACGCGAGGCGATTGAAAAAGCCATGCGCGAAAAAGATCAGCAAATACGCTCGATGATGAACAACATCCCTGGCGTGAGTTTCCGCTGTAATCTGGACGCAAACTGGAGCATGCGGCTCATCAGTGATGCGGTGGCGACGATGACAGGCTGGCCAGCGGAAGACTTTTTGAATGGCACGATCCATTTTGCGCAATTGATTCACCCGGACGATGCTCAACGCGTTCAGCCGATTGTCGATGCCGCCATCGCCAGCCGCACGAATTATGCAATCGAATACAGAATCACCGACCGCACCGGCGCAGAAAAATGGATTTCTGAATTTGCCTCTGCCGTTTATCGCAATGATGGCACGCCTGATGCGTTAGACGGTGTATTGCTGGACGTGACAGACACCAAACATAGAAATGCTGAATTTGAAGGCGTCGTCAAAGCCATCAACCACTCCACCAGCGTGGCCGAATTTTCGATTGATGGCATCGTGTTGAGCGCCAATCAACACTTCCTTGATTTGCTCGGCTACGAATTGGACGAGATTCTGGGCAAACATCACTCGATTCTTTGCCCACCCGACTTTGTTAACAGCGACCGCTATCAGCAAAAATGGCAATCACTCAGAAACGGTGAATTTGTGGCCGGCGAGTTTTTGCGCTACGGCAAACACGGTAAAAAAATCTGGATTCAGGCTTCCTATAGCCCCATTCTGAATGTGGACGGCAAGGTGATTAAGGTACTGATGTTTATGATGGATATCAGTGAACGCAAGCTGATGGAACTGAGCATGCGTGACAAAGACCAGCAGATCCAGTCCATGATGAACAATATTCCGGGGGTCACCTTCCGCGTGGATATCTCGGGCGAATGGCGCTTTCAACTGCTCAGTGACGCGGTGTTGGAAATGACGGGCTGGCCTGCCAGCGATTTTTTAAATGGCAATGTCCGTTTTTTACCATTGATAAACCCTGAAGACCGCAATCGTGTGAAGCCTACCGCAGAAGATGCCATTGTGGGCCGAACCAGTTTTAAAACAGAATTCAGGATCAAGGACCGCACAGGCAACGAGAAATGGATCTCTGCTTCTGTAACCCCCATTCAGAACAGTGAGGGCGCCATGGTCTCTATGGATGGCGTGTTACTCGATATCACCGAATCCAAACTCAGGAATGCTGAGTACGAAGGCGTGGTCAACGCGATGAATTACGCGGTGAGTGCGGCAGAATTCACCATCGATGGCTTTATATTGAGCGCCAACCAGAATTTCCTGACCTTGCTGGGTTACCCCCTAGAAGAGGTGATTGGCCGCCACCACTCGATTTTGTGTCCTCCAGACTTTATTACCACTGACCGCTACAAACAAAAATGGCAATCGCTGAGAAATGGTGAGTTTGTCCATGGCGAGTTTTTGCGCTATGGCAAGCATGGCAAAGAAATCTGGATCAATGCCTCTTATAGCCCGATCCGCAATACTGATGGCAATGTCACCAAGGTGCTGATGTTCATGATGGATATCAGTGAACGCAAACGCATGGAGCAAGAAATGCAGCTGGCTAAAGAAAAAGCCGAGCAAGCCGCCAGCGCAAAAAGTACATTCCTGGCCAACATGAGTCATGAGATCCGCACACCGATGAACTCGATTATTGGCTTTAGTGAGTTGCTGCTGGATACGCCCTTGCAAGAGGAACAACGGCATTATTTATCCACGGTGAGCCAATCTGCCAAATCATTGCTGCATTTGCTCAACGATATTCTCGACAGCGCCAAGCTGGAAAAAGGCATGCTCGCCCTCGAGATTGTCGATTTCTCCATGCGCACCCTGGTCGATAGCCTGATCTCATCGCTGTGGCTACAGGCCCGCAAAAAAGGTCTGGAGCTCCGTTTGAATATCGACCCGCACATCACCGGTTACTACAAAGGCGCAGAGCATCGTATCCGGCAGGTTCTCACCAACCTGCTGGGCAACGCCATTAAGTTTACCCAGCATGGCTACGTAGAGCTCAAGGTGAGCCATGCCTCACCGCACGAAGTGCAATTTGACATTATTGATACCGGCATCGGCATTGACGAAAACAGGCTGGACGCGATTTTTGAGCCGTTTACACAAGCCGATGCTTCAATGAGCCGCCGTTTTGGCGGCACTGGCCTCGGCACAACCATTAGTAAACAACTGGTAGAGCTTATGGGCGGACGCATTACCGCCACCAGCAAAGTGGGCAGTGGGAGTTGCTTTTCAGTGATCCTGCCTTTAGCCGCAGGGGTTAATGAGGAAAGTGCAGACACGCCGGTGACTGCCCTCTCTTCACTGCCAGCCCTCAAAATCCTGGCGGCGGATGATATTGAACAAAACCGCAGACTATTGAACATCATGCTGGAAAAACAAGGGCATCAACTCACGCTGGCAAGCAATGGTCAGGAAGTGGTCGATGCCTGGCAAGCCCAGCCATTCGATATCATTTTGATGGATGTGCAAATGCCAGTGCTGGATGGCCTGGGCGCAAGCATGCGTATCCGCGACATAGAACGCAGC
>CAKZJM010000203.1 GCA_936943315.1 uncultured Methylophilus sp.
GAATAGGGCCACAGAGACGAGTCGGTTCGACCAGTGAGCAACTTGTTGCGAACTTGCGTCGAAACGGGTGAAACGCGGTAACCTCCATCTGCAGCAATATCAAATAGGCTGGCATTTTACGCAAGTAATAAGGCGTGGCTCGCGCTGCCAGCGGGTAGATAGCTTGAGCGTGTGAGTAATTGCACGCCTAGAGGAATGACTGTCGCCACGCAAGTGGATACAGAACCCGGCTTACCGGTTGGCTTCACTTTTTCTCAAGCCCAGTTTAATGGCTCAGCCATGCGGGCAACCGCTGGCACTATTCCCTCCAAAAAAATATCTCTGCGCGCTCTTTTTATGGGTTGCCCGCGCGCTGGTTTGTCTCTGTGCGATTAGATGACTTTCTTGTATAGTTTGCGTATTAATAAATTAAGTTAAGTGGTGATTTAATCATGGGGATGTGGATTACCTTGGGCAGGGTGTGGATGGGAGCCATACTCGTTTTGCTCTACGCCGGGCTGGCCCAGGCTGCTCCTCAGTCCATTCAGGGCGATTGGTATTTTGTTCGACCCTACGACAGCGCACAAAGTCACCGTCAGTTTCTCGCTGATCCGCTGCATCAAAAATATGCCACCGTTGACGCCGTGAGTCCAACCGGCGGTCATTATCTTTATATTGCTCCTTTCGACATCAACCAAAAACAAGTGACAGTGGTTGATTTTAAAAATACCAGCACCATCGAGTATTTCCGGCATCAGGTGTTTGACGCACAAGGGCATGAGGTAGCGCGTCTTGAGGGCGGGATCGGGCTGCAAATAGAGAATCCTTTTTTTCTCAGGCATGGCCGTAGTGTGACGCTCGCCCCTGGAAAATATGTGCTTGCCACGCAAGTGATTTCTACCAATTATCTGGCGATTCCTGAGCCGTATCTGCAGGATCAGGCAGGGTATATGCATGCCATTAAGCGCGGAAATGCCTTGGCGCTATTCGGGCTGGGGATATTCTGGGCGCTGGGCATTTACTACACGGTGCTCGCGGCGAGCCGCAATCGCAGCGTAGAGGCCATGTATGCCATTTTTATTGCTGGTAACTTTATTTATAACAGTGCGGCGCTGCTGGTCTTGCCGGACCTCCTCAATGTGCATTCCATCTATCTGGTTTCAATGCCTGTGTTGCTATCAAGCATGGCATACATATTGTTTGTGATGCATCTGCTTGAGATTAACCGTTACCAGCATAAGCGACTCTATTATGCGGGGGTAGGCATTTTGCTGGTGATGCTGTTATTCCTGTTTATGGCCATGGTTTTCCCGAATTGGGCGCTGGAGTTTTGCCGCTATGAAGTGGCTCTGTTTTTATGTTACGGACTGGCCGCTGCCATCAGGCAAAGTCAGCGTAAAAACGCGACAGCCAAACGTTATTTGATCGCGATTAGCCTGTTTTTTGTCTCGGGCATTATTACCATCAGTTTAAGCAGGCTGCATCAGCAGTTTGATCTTTACATCGAACACCTTGGGCTGGTGAGTGTGGCGCTTGAGGTCATATTGCTGGCTTTAGTGCTCGCGTTCCAGTTCTCACAATTACAGAAAGAAAAAGAAGAAGCGCTGGAAGCGCTGGGCATGACAGAAAAAGTAGCGAATTCTGATGCGTTAACCAGCCTCCCCAACCGTTATGCTTTCGTCAAGTCGCTGGAGCAGATGACGATGCAGGGCAGCCTGACCTTTATCGATCTGGATGGGCTCAAATTCTACAATGATCAGTATGGGCATGCGCGTGGCGACGAGCTGCT
>CAKZJM010000204.1 GCA_936943315.1 uncultured Methylophilus sp.
TGCATCGCCCAACTCTTCTTCGATACGCAACAACTGGTTATACTTGGCCACGCGCTCTGAGCGGCACAGTGAGCCAGTCTTGATCTGCAAAGCGTTGGTAGCGACAGAGATATCTGCAATAGTCGTATCTTCAGTTTCGCCAGAACGGTGTGACACCACAGCCGTATAGTTGGCACGTTTCGCCATCTCAATCGTCTGGAAAGTCTCAGTCAGGGTACCAATCTGGTTTACCTTGATCAGCACAGAGTTGGCTGCGCCTTTCTGGATGCCTTCACGCAAGATTTTAGGGTTAGTCACAAACAGGTCATCGCCAACCAATTGGGTAGTTTTGCCCAAACGCTTGGTCAGGATATCCCACCCTTCCCAGTCAAACTCGCTCATCCCGTCTTCGATGGTAATGATGGGGTATTTGTCAGCCAGTGTCGCCAGATAATCTGAAAACTGTTGTGAGGTCAGTGAGGCACCTTCTGACTCCAGATGGTATTTGCCATCTTTGTAGAATTCGGTACTTGCACAGTCCAGGCCCAGGTAGATATCTTTGCCTGGCTCGTAACCTGCGGCTTCAATCGATTCCATGATCAATTGCAAAGCAGATTCGTTGGATGGCAAGTTAGGGGCAAAGCCACCTTCGTCACCAACAGTGGTCGCCAGGCCTTTCGCATGCAGCGTTTTCTTCAACGCATGGAACACTTCTGCACCTGCGCGTAAGGCTTCACGGAAGGTTGGCAAACCTGCCGGCACAATCATGAACTCTTGAATATCTACGGAGTTATCCGCATGTGCACCGCCGTTGATGATGTTCATCATTGGGGTTGGCAATTGCATGAATGCAGAACCACCCAGGTAACGGTACAGTGGCAAACCGCTCTCTTCTGCCGCAGCACGAGCACACGCCATGGAAACACCCAGGATGGCATTCGCACCCAAACGGTCTTTGTTTTCTGTACCATCGAGCTCAATCAGGGTCTTGTCGATAAAGCTTTGCTCTTCCGCATCCAGGCCAATGATCGCTTCAGTAATTTCGGTGTTGACGTTTTCAATCGCGTTCAACACGCCTTTACCCAGATAACGGCTTTTATCGCCATCACGCAATTCAACGGCTTCTTTAGTACCGGTAGACGCGCCTGATGGCACCGCTGCACGGCCAATCACACCACTTTCAAGCAACACATCCACTTCAACCGTCGGGTTACCGCGGGAGTCCATAATTTCGCGGGCGATAATATCAACAATAGCGCTCATTTAATTTCCTTTTAAGGTCAAATTCAAAAAACGTTTTTTTAGCCACCGATTAATGCAGATAGCGATCATTTCATAAGATCGGCGTTTATCCGCGTGTATCGGCGGTGGAAAGTACTTAATTACTACAATGTTTGCTCTGCAAATCCGGCTTTTTTGACCAGTTTGTCGAGGTCGACCAGCAGATGCAACAAATCTTCCATTTTGCCTAATGGCCAGGCATTCGGGCCATCGGACAAGGCCTGGCTGGGGTCTGGGTGCGTTTCCATAAACACACCGGCAATGCCACTCGCCACTGCTGCACGCGCCAACACAGGCACAAACTCGCGTTGGCCACCACTTTTCTCGCCCTGTCCACCAGGTTGCTGTACAGAATGCGTCGCATCAAACACGACAGGACAGTGGGTCTCGCGCATAATGGCCAGGCCACGCATATCAGACACCAGGGTGTTATAGCCAAAAGAGGCACCGCGCTCACAGACCATAATGTTGTCTACGCCGCCATTGGCTTCTTTTGCCTTGTTGACCA
>CAKZJM010000205.1 GCA_936943315.1 uncultured Methylophilus sp.
GGCGAAGCCGCCCTGAGATATCACAAAGAAGTTTTCCATCGGCCGCTACGGGCAAACGGCAATGTCAGAGAAGGCAGGCAGTCGAAAGAAAACCTCATGACCAAAGAAGGCATTGGTTTTATTGGAAACATGCGCAAGAAAGGCGTGATTGAACTCATAGACTTTCATGATGCATTCAGTGAAGATGAGTAAAAACAGTGGTTACTTGCCCATTCCGCCGCTAGGTGCTGCGCAACAGCCAGCGCAGGGCTATTCCGCCAGGGGTGATGGTAAATCTACCCAAGTCGTGCGCAAGATTTCCCGCTTTTTAATATCGTCATTCCTGACTGGCGTCTGGCGATTGAGCATAGCAGCGTCCAGGGCATTCACCACCTGCAAGATATAGTCGCGGTTGCGGTCTAGTAATACCTGATGCTCGCCCGTGTTGGTTTTTAAAATCACGGCATAACGGGTCTTGGCAAACAGACCCACCATGATGCCAAGCGCTATAAAAAAACCACCCACCACAAATAAAGGGCCTTCGGTCAGCGAAAGCACCAGGCCCAAGCCCAGACTAAAAAAGGCCAACCACCACGGAGGCGCGACGACCCCCAGCCGAACCGCCGCCAGGTCACGTATGCTGTAAATATAGCCGCTCGCAATAAACCGGCTATCGCTGATAATCACCCCACCATCGCTAAAAAATACTTTTCTATCCATGACTGACTCCTTGAGATTAATTGAAGGCAGGCGAGGAAGGGATGAATACATCAGCAGCCACCAAGACGCCCACGGCAATGCGTGTTATGTTGTAAAACCATTACGGCTACAGGCGCATGCTGCGGAAGTAAAAAAGCTACTAGGGGAGCACGAGAGAGAAGCTTGAAACAACCACTTAGATTGAGAAGACCTCAAAGGCTACACAGAGGGAAAGGGACTACAGAATCATCGTTACTAAAATCAGTATACGCCCATATGCAGGTAACCGCGATTATTTGCATGTGTAAACCAGATCAAATCCTACTGACTCAATCTCGCATGATGCAATAGATAATTCCACTGAGTTAAGTAACCCGGACACTTCTTATAAACCAGCAGATCTCAAGAAAACCGCACCAACTTATGTAAGTGAAAGTTGCCATCCGCCAGCTGCCAATCTCCCCGTATCTGAAGCACGCTCATCATCCAATATAATCTTATTGAATATAATTATAATTTTTAGAACTTTGACTTATTAAATACGCAATCATATATTGTCTCGCTTATGAGTGAGGAACCAAGATATGAGCGCACTGAGGTGGAATATTCATCATTTGAATACCGAACATACTGACCATGTGATTACGCACCCGAATCCTTCTGCCGTCAGCCTGTCCATCAGGGCGAGTGCACTGGTATTCAGTGATCCAAAATCACAGAACCTGCTATCGCTGATTGAGAGAATAGCCTCCAGCAATGCCACTGCCTTGATCATCGGTGAAACCGGCACCGGCAAAGAACTGATTGCCCGCCACATTCACTCGCTGAGCAATCGCAGAAACGGCCCTTTTCAGGCGATTAACTGCGGTGCCTTTTCTGAAACACTGGTAGAAAGCGAACTGTTTGGCTATGAAAAAGGCGCCTTTACCGGCGCCAACAGCTCTAAAGTCGGCTGGTTTGAAACGGCTAACGGCGGCACATTGTTTCTTGATGAAATTGGCGATTTACCGCAGTCTACCCAGGTGAAATTGCTGCGGGTGCTGCAAGAACGTGAAGTCGTGCGTGTGGGCGCCAGAAAGCCTATTCCGATTGATGTCAGGCTGATTGCCGCCACTAACGTCAACCTGGAGGAGGCGGTGAAAGCCGGGCGCTTCCGCGAAGACTTGTATTACCGGATCAAAGTGGTGCCGGTAGAGTTGCTGCCGCTGCGTGAGCGTCGCGGGGATATTTTGCCACTGGTAGAACATTTCCTGAACGTTTACCGTAACAAGCTCAACACTGCGAGCCATAGACTGGCCCCTGAAACCACCTCATTGCTGATGGAGTATCCATGGCCGGGTAACATCCGCGAACTAGAGAATGTCATTCACCGCGCGGTATTGGTCAGCACCTCTAATACTTTATATCCTAAAGACTTGAATTTACCGAAAATCAGTTTTAACCGGCCTGAGTTAGTTGCAAATAAAGATCATCACATCACCGCACAGCTATCCTCTAAGCTGAACGACGAGCGGCAAAATGCCTTGCATACCCTGGAAAATGCACTTGAAGCACTGTTCGAACAAGCCCCTGAAGACTTGTACCAGTTGATCAATGGAGCCACTGTCAGCAAGGCTTATGAACACAGTAAACACAATCAGGTACAGGCAGCAAAATTATTGGGGATCAGCCGCAATATTTTGCGTGCCAGGCTTAAAGAACTGAATTTGATCGCATAAAAAGCCGGGAAATATTTCCCCGGCTTTTTATTCAACCTACAGATTATTCAATCGCACCATTTTTCGTCGTGCGCAATAAGAACCTGTTTTTTCTGAAGAGATCGCCTAGGTTTTGATTTTACGTACAGGCCGCACTGGCACCTGTTCCGCATACATATTGATCAGGCTGTGCTGGCTGCCGTCTCCGCAAAGCTGAAAATGAATCAGGTAGCGCTTACCTACCTTAATAAACTGGTTGGCTGCCTGAATTTCATCCAGCGACAACACCGGGTTTTCACCCACATTGGTGGCGATATCAAACTTGCTTCCCTGCCAATCGACTTCGATTTTTTCCGGGGTCATCCCGCTTTGGCTATATTGCACTGTTTTGACTTTGGCCATGGTGACCTGCTGCTGACAATCAATCAGCACCTCATCCATATTCAACAGCGCAATCACCCTGGCTTTGGTGTCTGCCTTGTTGGCGCCTGTCACGGGCGTACTGATGACTTTTGCACTATCACTGGCCGCCTGTGCAGCTGGTAAGTAAAGGCCTAAGGTGAGGGTAAAAAAACAGAGTGGATACATAGCGGCCTGTAAGTATTGAGACAAACGCATGATGCCCTCCTTTTATAAGACTTTATTAGTATTATTGAAGATGTTGGGTTGATATTAAAATCAAACCATAACCCCATGGGTATAAATATACCGCATTTGCCTATGTAGCGAATGGTCTTTCTTCAAATATTGTAAACGCTCACAACAGACATTTGCGACTATAAGCTACGGGTGTTCAGTCACAGGCAAGCACACGCTGGAGCATAGTTTAAAGTGCGTAGGCACATTCTGACCCGCAATCTGGAAAACCTCCGATAGGCCGCACGGCATTGCCCTTTTATGATGCCAGCATATTCTTGTTAAATGAAAGGGGCTTACCTATGCTTTATTATGCACTGCTTTTTCTGGTCATCTCATTTGTTGCCGGTATGCTCGGCTTCAGGGGCATTGAATCGGGTGCCGCCACCATCTCTAAAGTGTTTTTCTTTATTTTCCTGATTTTGGCCATTGGTATTGCATTGGCAGCGGTGCTGGGTATCAGCCTGTTTGCCTGAGCGTAGTTTAGCTGAGTCTTGTCGCGCGCATCCTGTGAATACAGGATGCGTTTTTGCTTTACGCTGGTTTGTAATCGCGGCGATAATACGTCATGGTTTCAGTCCGTCACTCCGCACCCTCTTCTGTTACAGCCGACCCACAAGCGCTGTGTGCCTGGGTAGATGCTTTACCCTCTCGTTTTGCTGCGCACGAATTGTCATTAATCCGGGAGGCGGGTGAGTTGGCCGTCACGCTCTATGCAGGCCAATATGCCATCAACCAAACCACCTTGTTGCAGCATGCTCTGGGGATGGCCACCATTGTCTCTGACATGAATATGGACGCCGATAGCCTGATTGCGGCGATATTGCATGCTGCGCCGGAGTTCATGGCTGACTGGTCGGTCACCCTGACAAATCAGTTTGGCAAACCTGCTGTCGAGTTGATTGAGGGCATCTCACGCATGTCACATATCCAGGCATTAAGCGGCATTGAAGGCTTGCATGACGCGAATGGCAAAAGCGCTGACCGTACGCAGCAGATGGAATCGCTGCGCAAAATGCTGTTGGCGATGGTGCAGGATATCCGTGTGGTATTGATCAAACTGGCCGAACGCACCCAGTTATTGCGTCATTTATCTGGGGCCAGCCCTGAGCAGCAAGTGCAGATCGCGCGCGAAAACCAGAATATTTTTGCGCCTCTGGCTAACCGCTTGGGCGTGTGGCAACTCAAATGGGAGCTTGAAGATTTATCCCTGCGCTACCTGGAGCCACAGCTGTATAAAGAAGTAGCAAAAATGCTGGACGAACGGCGTCTGGACCGTGAGCAATATATTGCCGACGTGGTGACGCAGTTGCAACACGAGTTGGCTCAAGCGGGCATAGAAGGTGAAGTCAGCGGACGTCCCAAACACATCTACAGCATCGTCAAAAAGATGAAAAGCAAGCATCTGCGCTTTAACCAGCTGTATGATGTGCGCGCCGTCCGCATCATGGTGCAAGACATCAAAGACTGCTACACCGCACTGGGGCTGGTGCACCATTTGTGGCAACCGATTCCCGGTGAATTCGATGACTACATTGCCCGCCCGAAAAGCAACAATTACCGCTCACGGCACACGGCCGTCAGCGGGCCTAGAGGCCTGGCGCTAGAAGTGCAGATCCGTACCTTTGAAATGCACCAGCACTCTGAGTTGGGGGTTGCGGCCCATTGGCGCTATAAAGAAGGCGGCAAGTCGGACGCCAAATTTGACGAAAAAATTGCCTGGTTACGCCAGATTCTATCGTGGAAAGATGAAGTGGCCGAGCAAGGCGATTTGCTTGAGCAATTTAACAGCGAACTGTTTCAGGACAAAGTCTACGTGTTGACGCCACAGGGCAAAGTCATTGATTTACCCGCAGGTGCCACGCCCATTGATTTTGCCTACGCCTTGCACACTGACCTCGGCCACCGCACCCGTGGCGCAAAAATCGACGGCCATATCGTG
>CAKZJM010000206.1 GCA_936943315.1 uncultured Methylophilus sp.
AGTTGTTTTTTTACCAGTTTTTCTACCAGCAAACTGCAAGTGGATTGATGAATGGCCAAGTTTTCAGCTAGACGGGACACCCCGAGATCGGGGTGTGTAGAAATTTCATGTAGTAACCAAAGCTGTGAACCTGAGATACCACAAGAAGATTCAATTTCTCTAAAATGTTGCCTGACTGTACCGAATATAATTCGAAATTGCTTTAAAGCATCTTTAGCTAGTGAATTTTGCATGATTAATAAAATGTAAATATTGTAGTCATTCTAGCATTTTCCTTAGTGGACTAATAATTTGCGAAGGTGAATATTTGCAAAAAACCCGACATTAAAAGTGGTTTTAGACAAAAATGTTGTTTTTAAGAAAGTCGCGTCAACGTCAGGCATGAACTGAGTGAAGACAGTGACTAATTTTGTAGCAAAACTAGTCAGGATGGCTTGTGTAGCGTTGCGTATCCACCGTGATGGCCCCCTGCAGGTGAAGGCTGTGCAGTGTTTGCAGACCAAAATCGATGACTGATGGCAATGCCAAGTGCGGCAGGGTGTGCGCGAGGTTCTGGAGGTGGGTGCGCACGCTGGCAGAGGGCGCTTGCAGTGCTTGCAATAGCTGGTAAGTCACCGCATTGAGTTGAACAAACCGGATCTGGAATTGGGGAGTGCGGTAGACCAGCAAGAAGGTTGCCGCTGGTGTGTATGCAGGATTTTTTTTAGACAGTTGATGCACTGGAAAGTCATACGCGAGCAAGCGGTGGACTGTTGTTAAGCGCACCACGCGATGCAGTAAATCATTCACTTCAACGGTGGTTTCGGCCAAAGCCTTATCCGGTGCAGGATCTATTTGCCTGCTCAGGGCTAATTCTATCCATTCATAATGGGCCAGTTGCGCGGTATAGTCAGGTAAGGCAACCGGCGCAAGCTCGATTTTTTGCAAAAAATCGACAAAACTGGCGGGAATCTCTTGAAACAAGGGGCTGTGGAAGTGCTGGGAGAAAAAGCACTGCCGCACCAGTTGGCTGAACCGGCGTTTGCCGAGAATATCCCGTAGCACCGGAAAACAGGCGCTGACACTGGCCAGGAAGTTATTAAACACGATGTCACGATAGACGCGCATGCGCTGGCGGCTGACACCCGCAGGGGGGCTATGCGCAGCAGGGTTGCGCAAATGTGCCGTGAATGCGGCCTGGTAAGCTTGAACGGTCGTCATCAGGCCACGCGGTCTCGTGAATGCAGGTCTCTGGCCTGTGTTTGCAGGTGGGCGATGTGATCAACTTCTTGAATCATGGTCGCCAACGGCGGGATATGGCTGTCACGCTCCAGCAAGGTTGGGAACACTCCCAACGTGCGGTAAGCGTATGCCAACAGTTGCCAAACCGGATCAATGATGGCTTCGCCGTGCGTGTCTACCAGTAAATGGGGCTCGACTTGCAAATGCCCCGCGATATGGCCGTAAACCACGCGCTCTGCCGGGATCTTGGCGATAAACTCGTAAGGGTCAAAGCTAAAATTGACGCTATTGACATACACATTGTTGATATCCAGGTGTAAGTCACAATCGGCTTCGGTCAGCACGGCATTGATAAAGCTGATTTCGTCCATCTCCGACATCGGCGCAGCCACATAAAAAGAAGTATTTTCTACTGCAATCCGTTGTTGCAAAATATCCTGGGTTTGCCGGATACGTTCAGCCACATGCCTCACCGCTTCTTCGGTGAATGGCAATGGCAGCAGGTCGTAAATGTAGCCGTTAGACAAGTCGCTGCAATAACTCAAATGCTCGGTATACAGCGGGATTTTAAAGTCAGATAAGAACTGTTTGACCCGCTTCAAGAAGTCGACATTGAGCGGCTCAGGCCCGCCTAGCGACAGGCACAGTCCGTGGCACACCATAGGGTAATGCTGGCTTAACCAGTCGAGTTCGGTGGCATATTTACCGCCGCTTCCTATCCAGTTTTCAGGGGCAATTTCCAGAAACTGCAAATGATCAAGCAGCGGTTCTCCATGCTGCCGCATCAGCTGGGGTAGCCATTCACGCTTTAATCCCAGGCCTGTGCCACCTGTCTCCGACAACATAACCATACCGTCACACCGAATTTACGATGACCTGTGTTATTTGCTGGCGTGGCAAGAACCCTCTTTCATCTTTTCTGCCGAACAGCTTCCTTCTTTCATTTTGTCGGCAGAGCACGCACCTTCTTTGGCTTTGTCATGGTCATGGTGGCAAGAGCCCTCTTTTGCTTTGGTCGCAGACGTATTGCCATGCTTCATCTGTTTGCTGCTGGCGCCACATTTGCCACTGCTGCATTTGCCTTCTTTGGCCTTGCTGTCGGTGGCATCTGCCACCTGGTAGCCCTGTGACAGGGTGTTTAATTCAAATGGATTTTCTGCGTGCGCGGCGGCAGCAGCAATTGATAAAGCAACAGCACCAGTCATTGCTGCGAGTTTATGCGTAGTCATGTGAGTATCCTTGTTATAGGGTTGAAACGAGCATTAATAAAATTTGTCCAGTTGCTGCGCAATACGTTCCTTCGCCGCCAGTGGCAATTCAATGTCCTGGCTTTCGGCAGCCTGTTGCTGCCAGGCGTACATATGGCGACGAATCAGCTTGAGTTGTTGCGTAAAGCGTCGGCAATAGACACAAATCAGCAAATGTATCCTCACCGCCAGGCGCTCACGCCAGGTGAGCGGGCGGTCAAGTGATTGCGAGACCAGCAGGCTGGTTTGTTTGCAATTCAGCATCTCTTTTTCCGTTTCACCTTTGACAATTTACCAATGTATTTCAAGACATTTCCGCAACCCCATGCGGGCACGGTATAACATGACCCATGCATTGGTCGTGGTGATCTCGAGTTCCTTACAGATTTCTTCATTGTCCATGTCATCGACATCGCGCATGGTGAAGATCGCCGCCAGTTTTTGCGGTAAACGTTCCATACATTGCTGTAATACCTTTAAAAACTGTTTTTGTTGCAAGGCATCATGCGGAATACCCCACGCCTGGGGTTTTTCGGCCCAATGGCCGGTGTCATCAAAAAACTCATCCATATTGGCATCTTCTTCGCTGAGCAGTTCAGTCACAGGCGTTTCGCGAATCTGTTTGCGCATGCAATCGATGATTTTGTGTTTGAGGATGCCGGTTAACCAGGTGCGCGGACTGGATTGCTCAGCAAAATTGGGATTTTTAATCGCTGCCAGCAAGGTCTCCTGTACCACATCTTCAGCCTGATGCGGGTCGCGCAGCCGGGCGAGGGCGAAACGATATAAGTAATCACCATGCTCATTGAGCCAATCGTGCGGATTAGTTGCCATGGCGGCTATTGAAGCATAATTCAGGGCGCGGGGGCAATGCCGGCCCGCTGTTCAATCAGGTTTAAATAGTGTGAGGCATCCAGCCCGGTCTGGTTGCGTTGTGCCAGCCAGATGGTTTCGGCCAGGCATTCCAGCAACACATGTTGTGCGGCGTGCTCTTCCTGAAACTGTGCGCATAGTTTGCCATACGCTTGTGTGATGCCAATCGGCTGGTTGATGCTGATTTGCTCTTGTATCGAGAGATGTAAACTCATGTGCAGAAAAGGGTTGGTCTCCCCCATTTCAGGATAGTAAGCTTGCTGCAAATAATGCTCAGGCTGATCCAGAATAGTATGGTATTCAGTATGCATATGCATGATGCCCACGGCCATTTTTTCCAGGTCGGTGAGGGTCTGCTGTTGCTTGAATTTGGACCAGGCATCAAAGAAAAACTGGCGGACTTCATCGCGGCTGGGGTTGAACAACGCCATGCTTACGCTCCTGCCGGTGGCGACACCGGATGTATTTGCTTATCGTGAAATTCACATAAAT
Source organism: uncultured Methylophilus sp. (assembly GCA_936943315.1). Classification (GTDB taxonomy): domain Bacteria; phylum Pseudomonadota; class Gammaproteobacteria; order Burkholderiales; family Methylophilaceae; genus Methylophilus. The sequence continues at coordinate 3,834 of CAKZJM010000206.1, forward strand.
CGGCAATGCAGCATTCACCGCACTTGGGGTTGCGGGCCACACAGGTATAACGGCCATGCAAAATCAGCAAGTGGTGAGCGTCTTTTAAAAAGGGCTTGGGGGTGGTGCTTAAAAAGCGTTGCTCCACCTCCAGCACATTTTTACCTGGTGCCAGTTTGGTGCGGTTACCCACGCGAAACAAATGGGTATCCACCGCAATCGTCGGTTGCCCAAACGCTGTATTGAGGATGACATTGGCCGTTTTACGGCCCACGCCTGCCAGCGCTTCGAGGGCGGCACGGTTATCCGGCACTTCACCGCCATGCAGGGTAAGCAATTGCTGGCAGCATTTGAGTACGTTGTTGGCCTTGGCATGGTAAAGGCCGATGGTTTTAATGTAGCTTTCAAGGCCTTCGAGCCCTAAATCCAGGATGGCTTGTGGCGTATTGGCGACTTTAAACAGTTTGCGCGTAGCGATATTCACGCCTTTATCGGTGGCTTGTGCAGACAGGATGACCGCTATCAGCAACTCAAATGTTGAACTGTGTTCTAGCTCTGTCGTTGGGTTGGGGATGGCTTGAGCCAGGCGTTCAAATATGGCCAGTCTTTTTTGTGCATTCATAAAACGGGTTCAATCATAGTTCGCAATACTAGCCGGTCTTTTGCGCTTTTACGCGTGCCATGGCTGCGGCAATGGCTGCTTTCTTGATGACGTCAGTCTCTGTCTGGGCTGTATTGGTTTTTAACGGTGTGGGTATCCTGTCAGCGGGGGATCCACGTGTGTTGTAAGTGCGGGCTTTTGCCTGCTTTTCAAGCGCCTGGCGTGCCAACTTCTGGTGATGCCGCTGCCGTGCAACATTGGCTTCAGCGTGATTCATGGCATCTGGTCGGCCAGCAATCGTTTGCATGTCTATGCAATCGACCGGGCAAGGCGGTAAACAGAGCTCACACCCGGTACATTCTTGCTGTATGACGGTATGCATCAACCTGGAGGCACCCAAAATGGCATCGACCGGGCAGGCCTGGATACACAAGGTGCATCCTATGCATGTTGCTTCATCAATGACGGCAACTGCTTTAGGCTTGGTCATGCCGTGGGCTGGATTAAGGGGCAGATAAGGGCGTTGCAGCAAATTAGCCAGCGCGCG
>CAKZJM010000207.1 GCA_936943315.1 uncultured Methylophilus sp.
CTGTTTGCCCCATAACCAGTCTTTTAGCCGCCGCTCATCTTCCATCAGTAATGCCAGTGTCGGGCTGGCACTGCGCTTCTGCACAAACTTCAATAGGTCCGGGGTGATGCGTGCAATTTCATAGTGATGCAACAGCGCGTCACCCAGTGCCAGTTCACCATGATCTTTGACCGTGACCATCGTGGAGGCCGATAGCTTCAATGCGCGCAGCATTTCGCCGACCAGTTCAGGACAGTTAGTCGGCCATACGCCCAGGGCATCCCCGGCTTCATACGCAAAACCGCTGCCGGTTAAATCAAAGCCAAACTGGCGGATTTCCTTGTCTGAGCCTTCTGCGTTCAGGCGATGGTTGATGATCAGCCTGGTGCGTAAGGGGTGTTGGCGGGTATAGTCAGGTGTCGTGGGTGTTTCTACAAGACTAATATTGGTTTCATCTACTTCATTGGCCATCGCGAGCATAGGTTGGCCAACATTGGCAGTGGCATTCGCCAGCGCCGTGACTGCTTGATCCAGCCAGGCATTGGCTGTTTCTTCATAGTCTGGCTCGCAGTCTGCGCGGTCTATCAGGCGTTGTGCCCCAAGGGCTTCCAGGCGCGCATCCAGTTTGCGGCCAAACCCGCAGAATGCGTCATAATTAGAATCGCCAAAGGCGAGCACGGCAAACCGGGTATGGTCCAGTCGCGGCGCATGGTCCCCTTGCAGGCTGTTCCAGAACTGGCTGCCATTGTCAGGTGGATCACCGTCGCCAAAAGTGCTGGCGAGCAATAACACTTGTGTGTATTGGGCCAGGTCAGCCATGGTCACACGATCCATAGACACCACGGAAGCATGCAGGCCATGAGATTTGAGTCGCGCTGCGCAGTGTTCGGCAAAGCCCTCGGCATTGCCGGTTTGCGAAGCCCACAGTATCGCCACAGTTGTGGCCGTTGATGCGGCCGCTGAAAAATCAGGAAAACCGATAGGCAGGTGATTATCTTGCGGCAAGCGGCTGCGTGCAAACAAGCCCGCCAGCATGCCATTCACAAGCAGCTGTTTGGCAGGTGCCAGCGGCGCATTGTCGGGTATTACAGGCACACCACCCATGTTGCGCGACTCCTCTGTGCGCAAGCTGCTGATAAAGCCCTGCAAATACAGTTGTTCCTGTGCATCGAGAATAATCTCAGGCGCGCTGTCCAGGCCTAATAATCTTGCCAGTGCATCAATCTCTTTCATAGGGCGTTCCTGCTGTGGGCTTGCTTGGCTGGGGCCAACGCGTGCAAGTGTCTTTGAAATACGAGGATGCGTGATGTTGGTGTCAACACGCGTCATGGCGACGGCGCATACCTTTAATTCTGGTTGCTGCGAGATGGGGTCGACCGCATCGCTGGTGACGGCATTGATGGCGAGGTCATCGCCAAACACATCATTCCAGTGAAAAGGCGCAAAACCATTCCCGGGTCGCACGCGGTCGGTCACTACCGCTGGTAAAACGG
>CAKZJM010000208.1 GCA_936943315.1 uncultured Methylophilus sp.
CCTCTTACTTTCGCTCACCATCATCCCCGTGTTGGCTTCTTTCCTCATCAAGAACCAAAGCAATGAAGACCCCTGGTTGATCAGGCACCTCAACCGCTGGTATGCCAGTTCGCTCACAAGCGCCATGCAGCATAAACGTATTGTCCTGCTGGCGGCGGTCGTATTACTGGTGCTCACCGGGCTGGTTTATCCATTCATCGGCAAAACGTTTATGCCCACCATGGACGAAGGTGACGTGATTATCGGCACTGAAAAACTGCCATCGATTGCTCTCTCGCAAAGTATTGCCACCGACAGCCACCTGCAACAAACGCTGTTGCAACAAGTGCCTGAGGTACAAGGCGTTTATTCACGAGCCGGGGCCGACGAACTGGGCCTGGACCCCATGGGGATCAACCAGACCGACAACTTCCTGCTGCTCAAACCGCGCGAGCAATGGCAAGTGCCAGACAAAGCGGCGCTGATTGAAAAATTACGCCGGGTCATGCACGGCATCCCCGGGCTGGACTACAACTTTACCCAGCCAATTGAGATGCGCGTCAACGAAATGATTCTGGGCGTGCGTGGCGACCTAGCACTCAAGATTTTTGGCACAGACCTCAAAGTGTTGGACCAGAAAGCACAAGAAATCATCAAAGTGCTTGAATCCGTCCCTGGCAACCAGGATGTCTACACGCCGCAAAACAGTGGCGTGCAATACCTGCAAATCAAGATAGACCGCGTTGCGGCAGGCAGGCTGGGCCTCACTGTGGCAGAGATTAACACCCTGCTGCAAAGCCAGCTCGAAGGTAAACTGCTGGGCGTGGTGCTAGAAGGCAACCGGCGTACGCCTATCCTGCTCAGGGGCAGCCAGCTCATCCGCGAATCATCCTCTGACTTCAGTCAGCTGAGGCTCACTTTACCGCAAGGCGGCACCGTCCCACTGGCCAGTGTCGCGAGCATCGTGCGCGAAGAAGGCCCCGTCAAAATAGACCGTGAGCGCGGCAACCGCATGGTCGTCGTCACCACCAATGTTAAAGGTCGTGACCTGGTAAGTTTTGTCGATGAAGCCAGGCGCAAAGTCACCCAGCAAGTGAAATTACCAGAAGGCTACTGGCTGGTATGGGGGGGCCAGTTTGAAAACCAGCAGCGCGCTGCCGCACGCCTGAGCATTGTCATCCCGGTGGCGATTGTCTTAATTGCCCTACTGCTGTTCATGACGTTTGGCTCACTGCCCAAAGCCTTGCTGGTTTTAGCGAATATCCCATTTGCCATGATAGGCGGCGTGTTTGCGCTATGGCTTTCCGGTGAGTATCTCTCAGTCCCCGCGTCGGTGGGCTTCATCGCCCTGCTGGGCATCGCCGTCCTCAATGGCGTCGTCATGGTCAGCCATTTT
>CAKZJM010000209.1 GCA_936943315.1 uncultured Methylophilus sp.
AAACCGCCACCGAAAGTGTAGATGCTGCCGGTCAGAAATTACGGTTACGTACACGCACTTATGCGACTAAGAATGAAGCGGCCGCGGCCCTTAAAAAACTGCAGGCAGCCGGATTTAGCGGCATTGTGGCGAGTAAATCTTAAATCTGGCTATGACCATTTTTGATTACTTAGTTCTGGGCATTATCGGTTTCTCCGTGCTGGTCGGCCTGATGCGCGGTGTGATACATGAGTTATTTTCTGTGTTGGGCTGGATACTGGCGTTTTATTTGGCTAACCGCTTTAACAGCCATGTCATTCATTACATGCCTGAGCAGATTCCTGGTGAGGCGATCAAAGCCATGGCTGCCTTTTTGATCGTTTTTCTGCTGGTATTATTTGTCTGTGCTTTATGTGCCTTGCTGTTGACCACCCTCGTTAAAGCCATCGGCCTGGGCGGGTTTAACAGGTTGCTGGGCGGGTTTGCAGGCGCGCTAAAGGGCGTACTCATTGTATGTATCCTGGCGATGCTGGCCGCCATGACCGATTTACCCAAGGATGCGCGCTGGACAAACGCCATGCTGAGTGCGCCCGTTGAGGTGCTGGTCTTGAAATTGCTGCCCTGGATGCCATCTAGTATTTCTGAGCATGTGCATTTGGACCATCAGCGGGTAGATGAGTCTGCCATTTAATTTGTAATCAAGTGTTTGATAGGATGTCACTATGTGTGGAATTATCGGTATTGTAGGCAAGAACCCGGTGAATCAGTTGCTGTACGACGGATTGCTGGTTTTACAGCACCGTGGCCAGGATGCAGCTGGTATCGTAACCTGTGATGGCAACACCTTCCACATGCACAAAAACAATGGCCTGGTGAAGGATGTTTTTCACACGCGCCATATGCGCAACTTGATCGGCAATGTGGGTATTGCGCATGTTCGTTATCCAACAGCGGGCTCCTCCAGCGCGGCAGAAGCGCAACCTTTTTATGTCAACTCCCCATTCGGTATTGTGCTTGGCCATAACGGCAACCTGACCAACTCTGAGCAATTGAAATCGGAAATGTTCAGGCAGGATCTGCGTCACATCAATACCAGTTCAGACTCCGAAGTGTTGTTAAACGTACTGGCGCACGAAATTGAAGCGACTTCAAAGAGCGCTTTATTGAACAGCGATATGGTGTTTGATGCCGTTGCCGGTGTGCACAGACGTTGCAAAGGCGCCTATGCGGTCGTGGCTATGATTGCCAACTTCGGCTTGCTGGCTTTCCGTGACCCGCACGGGATTCGCCCGTTGGTCATCGGCAAGCAAGAAACTGACAAAGGGACTGAGTATATAGTCGCTTCAGAGAGTGTGGCGCTGGATGTCTTGGGTTTTACGATGGTTCGCGATGTAGAGCCTGGCGAAGCAGTGTTTATCGATATGGATGGCAACCTGTTTAGCCGCCAGTGTGCCGAAAATCCAACACTGACCTCCTGTATTTTTGAGTACGTTTATCTTGCCCGTCCTGACTCTGTGATTGACGGTGTGTCTGTTTACCAGACCCGTTTGGACATGGGGACTTTGCTGGCTGAGAAAATCAAGCGCGAATGGGCTGATAAACAGATTGATGTCGTGATTCCGATCCCGGATACCAGCCGTCCAAGTGCCTTGCAGCTGGGCATTGCCTTAGGCCTGGATTACCGCGAAGGCTTTATCAAGAACCGTTATATTGGCCGTACATTTATCATGCCCGGTCAAGCCTTGCGCAAAAAATCGGTACGCCAGAAGCTAAACCCAATTGGCATTGAGTTTAAAGGCAAGAATGTATTGCTGGTCGATGACTCGATTGTACGCGGCACCACTTCACAGCAAATTGTGCAAATGGCACGTGATGCCGGTGCTAACAAGGTGTATTTTGCGTCTGCTGCGCCGCCTGTACGCTATCCTAATGTCTATGGCATTGATATGCCTAGCCGCCATGAGCTGCTGGCAACTAATCGCACCGATGAAGAAATTTGTGCTGAAATCGGCGCGGATGCCCTGATTTATCAAGACCTTGATGCACTGCGTGAGAGCATCACCAAGTCTAACCCTCACCTGAAAGAGTTTGATTGCAGTTGCTTTGACGGTAAATACGTCACAGGGGATATCGATGCTGCTTACTTGAACCGTATCGAATCTGCCCGCAGTGATATGAGTAAAAAACAGTTACCGCCAAACTCGACCACGCAACTCGATTTGAACCTGTTATCTACAGACTTGGTGGGCGTGGAGTAAGGCTTGACACACGCCTGCAAAAGGCGTTTAATGAAATTGCGCTGATTTGAGTGGCGAACTTTAAACGAAGCCAAACTCAGCTTGCGAGCGCATTATAAATTCCGCTAAAGCGAGAGCCCCAAAGACCCGTTTTAGCGCAATGCTAAAGCGGGTTTTTTATTGCCGTCCGATTGCGGACAGAAGTTTGAGGAAACATGAACGATCAATACCATTTGGAAACGCTGGCGGTGCGAGCTGGTACACTGACTACAGAGTTCGGAGAAAACTCTGAAGCCTTGTTTTTAAATTCCAGTTTCCGCTTTAAAAGTGCGGCACAAGCTGTGGCACGTTTTGGTGGCACTGAGCCAGGCAATATTTATTCAAGGTTTACCAATCCGACTGTAACCATGTTCCAGGATAAACTGGCTGCACTGGAAGGCGCAGAGCAATGTGTGGCAACCGCAAGTGGCATGTCAGCCATTCTGGCTTGCATCATGGGCATTTGTAGCGCAGGCGACCATGTTGTGGCGTCACGCAGCATTTTTGGGACCACCGTTCAGTTATTTACCAACATCCTCAAGCGCTGGGGGCTAGAAGTGACGCTGGTTTCATTGACAGATGTTGAGGCCTGGAAAGCTGCAGCCAAACCCAATACAAAACTGTTTTTTGCCGAAACTCCCTCTAACCCGCTGACTGAAGTGGGTGATATTGCTCAATTGGCAGAGATCGCGCATGCTGCTGGCGCTTATTTGGCCGTGGACAATTGCTTTTGTACGCCAGCCTTGCAGCAACCGCTCAAATTGGGTGCCGATATTGTGATTCACTCTGCGACCAAGTATATCGATGGCCAGGGTAGGGTGCTCGGTGGTGCCGTACTTGGCAGCAAGGCCATCATTGAGCCGGTGTATGCCTTTTTGCGCACTGCGGGCGTGACCATGAGTGCCTTTAATGCCTGGGTGTTCGTCAAAGGGCTTGAAACCTTACAGGTGCGTATGGAAGCCCATGCTGCGCGTGCTTTGGCACTGGCGCAGTGGTTAGAGCAGCAGCCTGGTGTAGAGCGTGTCTATTACCCAGGGTTGCCATCGCATCCGCAATATGCGCTGGCACAAAAGCAGCAGCGCCTGGGTGGAGGCATTGTCACTTTTGAGGTCAAGCCGCGTGCGGGGCAAACCGCTCAAGAAGCCGCATGGGCCTTGATTGATGCAAC
>CAKZJM010000210.1 GCA_936943315.1 uncultured Methylophilus sp.
CTATCCAGCGTCATTTTAGAAAAGTCGCCGTAAAACTCTACCTTGGCTTCTTTATGCAACGCCGCGACTTCGTTCTTGATTAAGGTTTGCTGGTTAGAATTGACCAGGAACTGCTGGATCACCGGCTTGGCTTTGTCCAGGTCTACCGGCTGGCGGTCAACTTTCGCCAGGAACAGCAATACCAGGGCTTGCGGGCTTTTCACCACCAGCGTATCACCCGCTTTCAAGGTGTTCATCTTCTTCAACAACTCCAGCGGCAACTGCTCTGCTGCTTTTCGGCTGGCGTTAGCACTGAAGATGTAATTGTTGTCTTTTAACCATTTAGCGATGTCATCACCCGTTTTTGCGGCATTGATACCGGCTTCAATCTCGCTGGCACGCTCGTTGCCATCCTTGACGGCAAATTCCTGGATCACATACACGTTACGCTCACTGAACAATTCAGGGTGCGTATCGTAAAACTTCTTGATGTCATCTTCAGACGGAGCGGCCTGTTTGGAAGCCACCTTTTGCATATAGGCCTGCGCCAGCACTTGTTGCCTGGTCGCCTCAAGCACTTGCAGCACGTTAGGATCACGATCCAGTTTTGCGTCGATGGCTTTTTGCTTGAACAGCTCAAGGTCTACCATTTGCTGCAACACTTTTTCAGAAGCGGCCTTCACCTGGGACTGATCCAGCTTACCTACTTTTGACAAGGCAAAATTCAATTGATGTACAGTAATTTCACTGCCATTCACTTTGGCAACCACTTGAGAACCACCCTTGGAGGCATCCTCATGTTTACTACACCCGGCCATGACCAGCATCAGCGCCGGTACAATTAATGCGATTTTTTTCATCATCACCCTTTAATATTTCGTATCTTTTGTGTCTCTGTTACCACGGAGCGCCCATGTATAACGGCCACTCTCAGGCCCGTCTTTAGCGATCATCACGGCAACATTCAACACGCATGCTTAACCAGCCCTGTTACCAATACTGCCAGTGCCCGCCATACACCACCCATACACCAAGCATGGCGTTGGTAGTGACGTGAGCCAGTATTGATACCCAGAGCACCTGGAATTGACGGTATAACCAGGCATATACCAGCCCTGCCAACAGCCCTGCGAACCAGAGCTGATGTTCCACCGCAAATAATACGCTACTTAATGCAATTGCATAAGCCGTCACATGCGCAGGCGAGACAGCCATAAAATCAGTGCCATCGATTCTGCGCATTAAATAAGACCGCCAGAACAACTCTTCGATCACTGGCACCACCAACGCAGAACCACTCCAGCGGCAAATTAACCAGAATATATCAGTAGCGGTCTGCATGGGCATGGCGGCCGCTGACAGGGTCACATGCCCGCCCAGCCAGCCAGGATAAGGCGCTACCCACAGCAAAAAAACAACCCACCCGGCCAAAAGCGCAAGCAGCGCCTGGTTAAAAGTAGGCGTGACACGTAACTCGTGATAGTCGCGGCAATAATAGAGCAGCAGCCCCAAGGCCAGCGCACACCGCAATAAATAGGTCGCTTCAACAGCAATGTGTAGCGTTGCCAGGCCCGCCGCCAACAAGGGCTCCAGAGCCAAGAGCAGGATAAATCCGGCAAAGGGGAAGATACGGGCACGTTCGTGCCGGTTAAAAAAAGAATCTAATAAAGCGGTCATCAGGCCAGCCGATCAACAAAAAACATTACCTAAAAATGGTTAATGCCCGGCTATTGTATCAACTTTATTTTCCAGGAGTTGCGTCTGCTTATCCTGCAGGATATTTTCCAGTTCAACACGTTTAAGCTGGAAAAAAGGCTCAGAACGCAGGATTTTCTGATACAGCGTGGCATCATCATACAAGCTGATCAGCTCATGTCCATAGGTGTACAAGCGTTGGTTTTTCTCTTCGCAAGACGTCAGCTGCTGATGCGTCGCACTCACCTTTGCTAGCAAACTTTTACGCTGATTGTCATTCATGTTCAGGTCTGCTGTTGCCACTTTCAGTTGCTGTTCAGAGGCTTCAAGGCGCTGCGTCTGCTCAGCCAGTTGTGCCTGCAACTGCTTTAACTGAGCCGACAAGGCTTCTTTCTCTTGTGCCAGCTTCTGGTTATCCGACTGTAACTGCTGATTACGCCTGACTTGCCCCTGCAATTTGCTTGAGTGCGACAACCGTTCGTTTTGTGCCTGGTCCAACGCCTGTGACAAGCCCTTTTTCTCTTGCTCAAATTGCGCCTGCATGGCGGACTTTTCAGCCTCCAGATCCTGCTTCATCTTTTGCATCAAAATGGCTGCCCGCTTGGCGGCTTTATCCTGCTTTTCAGCGGCGACAGCAGGTGTAGCATACAACCCGATCAAGCCCAGACTCAGCAGGAGTATCAAGATACTTTTCATACAATTCCTTTAGAAGCGGCCATTAAAGTCAAGAAAGAACGTATCCACTGAAAAAGGCAGTCCAGAAATTTCGTCTGCACTGATATATCTTGAGGACAGCCAGGCGTTTTTACCCACGCCATACTGACCGCCGACGAAAAAGCCTTTAGCATCGGTGCCACCCAGACGGAAGTTAGAGTCGGTGAAACCGTCGATCATTGCGTCACGCTCAAGACGACGATACCCCCCAAACACTTGCCAATCGTGCAGTTTCTTTATGAGCGGATTACCCACCAGTAATGAAAGCTCATAGCCTTCATTTTCTTTCTTATACAAGTTGCCGGTGCGACGTAAAATCTCTTGCTGATCAAAGCCGATGTTTTGTACATAAGCCCCGTGCAAGATCACGTGAACCGGATCAAAGGTGGCTAAATCAATCTCGCCGGTGACATTGAACAACTGGAATTTGGAGGCTAATCCACAAGGCCCTGTGTCACCGCAAAGGTTATTATTCAGACCATCAATACTGAATGTGTTATTTCCTTTTTGGCGCCACAAAGGGGCTGTACCTGCATATTTCACGCTGTCGTTGAGTGGGTTACGCTCACCTTCCACATTTTTAAAGTCGTAGTAAGCCACACCCAGTTTTACCTTGCTGTCGTTGCTGGCCGTCCATTCAACACCGCCCTGAGCTGCATACAGCCATTTATCCCTTGCTTTATTAGTATCAGAAGCTTCAATTTCTTCAATAGGGAATGCGCCAACCGAAGAAAATAGCCGCCAGTGGTTGTTAATGGCAGGGTTTGCCTTGGCAACAAAGCCATCAAACGCCAAATCCGGATCCCATAGCAAGTCAGTATTAAAGGTCTGGTTGCCGGTAAAGAATGGGTTGGCAAAACGGCCACCGGTCAACGTTAACCAGTCATAGGGTTTTGCCTCAAGAAAAGCACGATCCAGGCCAAACACAAATTTGCCTTGTGAAAACCCTTCTGTCTGGTTTGGCGTCACTGGCGTTTGTAACAGGCCAGTGGTGAAACGGATTCCGACGTTTAACCAATCGTTAATTTTTAGATTGGCGCCGAATAATGCACGGACACGTTGGCGGTCACGGTCTTCAGTCGTATTATTCACACTGCTCATGTTTTGGACTTCGCTGCTCCTCAAAAACACGGGTGGTGTATTGAATTCATTGAACATATCTTCCTGGTAGCGTAACCGCAGTGCGCCTGTCCATTCAACCCGGTCTATCCACTCTGGAATCCCCAGGCGTTCACCCGCTTTGTAATTGAGCTTTTTCATGACTTCTTGCTCAATTTCAGCACGCATTTCATTTTTCACATGCTCTGGCACGTATTGCACGCGGATCGATTTAGGCTGGCCCTCTGCAGGCTTTTCGCTCGCAGCAGGTTCTTGCGCTGCCAGTGCTTCTGCCTCTTCCCTGGCTTTTTGTTTGGCCTGTTGCGCCTGTTTTAACAAGGCATCTGCCTTGTCTTTTGACAGCACCCCCTCTTGCACCAGCAGCTCGATTAAGCTCATGGTGGTGGCGCGCACTTCTTCCAGTGACTCACGCTCACCCGCTAACACCCCGGCTGATTGTGTGCCGAAAATGGCTGCGACCACCAATGGGATCACCCAATTCTTTGCTTTAATATTCATTCTGTTTCCCTAAATTACCTAGCGCTTTACTGCGTTGCCTGTATTGTTTTAAGACATATTTTTGGAAGCCATTCGAACGACGACTTTTCTTGGCATATCCTCTGGTGCTGACTCGTTCAATGGTGGAATCCTGCTTAGAACCTTACGAATCAAGGCATCTGTTTCTGCATCCCCACTCGAGTCAATCAATTCGGCATGATCAATCTCACCATGTGCATTCAAAAACACACGGACATCCACCTGGTATTTGGTCTTGTTTAACGCGGTTTCGGCGTCCAGTGCTTTCTTGATCTGGGCATCCACCTTGTTGGTGAACCAGGCAAAGGCAGCCATATTTTTCTTGCCGCCAATTTTTGGCCCGGTGGTGACGTCGCCACCTTTATATTCGTTATTCACCGCA
>CAKZJM010000211.1 GCA_936943315.1 uncultured Methylophilus sp.
AATCCACAGTTTCGACCAGACCATACGCTCCAAAGCCATCAAGCTGGCGCATCGCCTGGATTTTGAACAAATTCTGTCTATCAATTTTTTGCCAAATGCCGTTTACAAACCCGAGCATTGTATCCAGTCAACGTTGGCCGTTTGTGATCAACTCGGTTTTGATAAAAAACGCCTCATGTTTGAGGTCACCGAAGCCGAGAAAATTACCGATCATGCGCATTTAAAAAACATTTTTGCCGAATACAAAAAGCACCAATTCCTTACCGCGATTGATGATTTTGGCGCAGGTTATTCAGGACTAAACTTGCTGGCTGAATGGCAACCGGACATTATCAAGCTGGACATGAACCTGATTCGTGATATTGACCAGAACAAAACCAAGCAGCTGATTGTGAAGAGCATTCTGGACGTTTGTCAGGGACTGGGCATTCAGGTCATTTCAGAAGGCGTAGAAACCCGCGCCGAGCTGGCTGCGCTGGTAGATTTCGGCGTCGATCTGTTCCAGGGCTATTATTTTGCCAAACCCTTGTTTGAAGGCTTACCTGCCGTCCCCGATAGCTGTTTTGAATTGACCCGCTAAACATAGCCCCCCGTGGCAACCGTGTTGATACTGGTGACCACAAGGGCGCTATTCAGCAGTCACTGGCTGATACGCTGACCAGCGTGAAGCCGTCAGCGATATCAGGATGCTACGAACTCAAGTGCCTGCCAGCCTTGTGGATCATAACGCCAGCCCTGCCCCTGTTCTTCACACCACAGATGTAACCAGCCATGGTTGACCAGGTGACTGACAGCCGCATGTTTTTCAATGATGCGCTCTATGTTGGCCCGGCTGGCAACAATGACCACCGTCAGCCTCAGCGGCTCATGCATCCAGTGCTCGCCGTCATGTAGGGACTGTTTTGACAAGCCTATCCTGAGATCACCACCATTACCCTCAAACACGCCAATACGGCCACCAACCACGTTATGCAGCAGTTTATTGCCACTGCCCAATTTATCGGGTGCGCAGGTAGAGGCATGGTACTGCCAGTTAATCCAGTGCGTGACCAGCATGGGCGCGGTCATCAACTGCTCCAGCAGTTGGCCGTCTTCGTCCTGTTGCGCGTCATATTCATGTAAAAAGGCGCGACCTGCCAGATTGAGATGCTTGGTGCGCGCCCGTGGTGCCAGGATAAATGCCGCATTATTGGCGAGGCCCCACTCCGGGCGGGTCTGTGCACCATCGTTGGCCCGCTGGCGGAACGCTTTGAATAAAGCGACGGCATCCAGAGGTGATTTCTGCGGCTGTGAAGACAATACAGCCTGCGTGCGCAGCTGCTCGCCCGCCGCGTCAAAAAGGGTAGCCGCCAATTGCCATTGCTGACGTTGTGCCGGTGACAGCAGGTCCAGGTCAAACCCCTGGATTTCTTGGGTGGTTGTATTGTGCAAAGCGGCAACAAATACGGTCTCACAGGGGAGTGCCACACCCATACTGGCAAGCGCAGACCTGACTTCTGCATCATTGAGGATAGCGGCCAGGGCACGGGTATTCACTTCTCCTGATTGCCCACAGCACGCGCCACAATCCAGACTGGAAGCATGCGCGTTGTTTTTGCTCTGACTGGCATGGCCTACCAGCAAGACCAGGGGAGCAAGATCCTGCGATAGACCCAAACTCTGCAGCACACGCGCCGCGATTTCCGCTTTTTCTGCGACGCTGACGGCTTGTAGCAGCGGGCGTGTGACTGAGCGGTATTTGTGAGGTAGCGCATGCTGGTCTATCGAGGTTCTTGCCAACCGGCTGGGCTGCACCAGGGACCAAAGTGGCTTGAGGAACATCGGCCCGGCACTCTCCACCAATGAGAATGCGGCCCCCGGAAAATGACTCAGGCGCGCGAGTTGATTGCCAAAAGTGAAATTTCTCCAGCGCTGCCGTTTCACCTGAGCGTCTAGGATGGGTTGCGCATGACTCGACGGGGTGGTCTGGCTGTTTTTTTGCGGTGCCGGTTGCACCTGATCACTCACCTGCAAGCGAGGCGCCAGCAAGCCTGGCAATTGCGGCCGCTGTTGTGCCGAGCCCAACGGCTGGTAGGCGATGGGCAAGCCAAAAAATCCGGCTACACCCAAGGTCTGCACATGCGGAGAGAACGACTCAATGGCGCGGCGCAGGGGCTCACTGCGCACGTCAATACAAAACGCAGCCTGAATCTGCGGTGCTTGCCCTGGCTCTGATGCCGGGATCGGCTGTTGCAGTTGCTGCGCCAACTCACGCTGATAGCCCTGCTCCAGCGCTAACTGCCAGATCTCATCAATCAGCAGGGCCTGCTCGGCGGCCTGAATCTGGTCAGAGGCATGCTGCCATTTTTGCTGAATGACCTTGATGGCACTGTTAGTGGCATTCAGGCCTTTGCATTGCATCAGGATGACGCCCCAGGCCAGACGAATCGCCAGCAAATCACGCAAGGACTCCTCTGTGTGGCCTTGCAGTTTCGCCTGCCATGCCAGGTAGGCACACCATGAGGCCCAACCGTTCACGGTGAGTAATACCGCCTCAAAGTAGTCTGCCAGCACCTGCTCGCTCAAGCCCAGAGCTTCGACGACCCAACGTTCAGCTTGTTGACGTGTTTTTGGCAAATAATCGAGGAACTGGTGGATATGGGGCAAGCCCATCAACACGGCAATGCCATGGTCATGCACCACCATTTCTCTCCAGAAATGATACAGCCCGCCTTCACGTTGGGGCTGCCAGTCTGACTGATCATGATCGAAATATGCAGCGCAGGCCTGGCTCACCTGATGCGTGATCGCATCGCGCCAGGTCAGGCGCTGAAAACGTTGAGCATCATCATCTAATACATCAATGAGGAGTGGCAGTACCGGCAGTTTGAAGGGATCAGACAAATGGGCCACGCAGTCTGCAATGGTGAGTTGGTTCTGACCGAGTTGCGTCATGGCACTTGTCAGGTCACCCGCTTTGATACGGCCATCCTGCCAGGCTTGTAACAGATAGCTCCGCTCCGGGAACACTTGCAGGTTAGCTAACACTGCCATACGAGCAGCGACTGTTCGCAGAGGCATCTGTATACGATGCCAGTGCGGGTTCACGGCAATCGACTGATCCAGCGGCCAGGCGGGGGCAATGCTATCGCAAGCTTGCTGGCAGGCGCGACTGATGACGGCCTCAGGCAGGGGCTGGCCCGACGACTTGCGGCGTTGCGGGAATAATTGGTCCTCAACAAAAAACATGGTTTTCTCCGTCATAAGTAAC
>CAKZJM010000212.1 GCA_936943315.1 uncultured Methylophilus sp.
CCATGACGCCCCCCTCGCCTTTATTGTGGGCGCGTAGCACCAGAAACACGTATTTAAAGGTCACTACAAACATCAACAGCCAGAAAATGGACGAGATGGCGCCCAGGATGTTGGCCTGATTGAGCGGCACGCCAGTGCTCTCGCTAAAAATGACTTGTATGGTATAGAGCGGGCTGGTGCCGATATCGCCATAAACAACGCCGATGGCGCCCAGCGCGAGTGCGGCCAGACTGCTTTTTCGTATGGATAGTTGATCCATTGCATCCCCTTGTGGTTGATTGAAGGGGACAGTGTGAGGTTAGCGGTATATCAATCGCATAAACAAGTGGCAAGGATCCCTCATTAGGAATCACTAATTAGAAATTAGGAATCGGCGCTCAGGCCAGACGGTAGCCTATGCCCAGCTCAGTGAGCAGAGTTTGCGGGTTAGCGGGCTCATCTTCAAGTTTGGCACGCAAGCGGCCAATATGGATGCGCAAGTAATGGGTGTCGTCGATATAGTCTGGTCCCCACACTTGTGCCAGCAACTGGGCATGGGTAAAAATCGTGCCCGGCTTGCTCGCCAGCAGCATGAGCAAGGCATGTTCAATCGGACTTAAATGCAGCGGTTCGCCCTTTTTAGTGACGATACCAGTAGCGCGGTTGATCAGCAGCGACGCATGCTGGTAAACATGGTCACGCATCTGCATGATGGCTGTGCGGCGCAAGGCCACCTGTATTCTGGCCAACAGTTCCGGCAGGCCAAACGGTTTCATCAGGTAATCATCCGCGCCCAGGTTCAGGCAGTGCACTTTATCCAGCTCGTCCTGCCGCGCCGACAGCACCAGGATAGGCACATCAGAATAACCACGCACATGCGGAATAAATTGCTCGCCCTGCCCGTCTGGCAGGCCGAGGTCGAGAATGACCATGGCAAACCCGTGGGCTTGCTGCGCTTGCGCCAGATCTTGCGCATGTTGCACGCGGTAGCCATGCGCAGAGAGTGCAGGCAGCAAAAACTGGTAAACGCCAGCGGCATCTTCAACCAGTAACAACGTTGGCTGGGGCGTACTGGCGTTGGCCTGGCTCATGCCCCCTCCTCCATCAGATCTGCGGCCCATATAAACGGCAATCGCATAGAAACACAGGTACGCCCGTCTTCACTGGTTTTGATCGCCAGCTCCCCCGCATGCAACTGCATCACCGTGTCTACAATCGACAAGCCAAGCCCAAAGCCCCTTGTTCCTGCGGCAGGCTGCTTGCGTGAGGCAAAGGCCGAAATAGAAAAGTCAGGAGGGAAACCTGGCCCTTGATTCAATACGGATAACTCCAGCCACGCCGACGTGATAGTCATGACAATCTCAACGGCTGAATCAGCTTCTCGCCATTGCAAGGCGTTATCCACCAGGTTAGCCAGCGCATGTGCCATGAGCACGGCATCCATTTTCACCAGCACCTCCTGCTGCTCGCTGGCCTCGGGCAAACTGACCCGCAAGGGCACAGGCGGTGTACGTTGCATGTAACGGTGCGCCACATGCTGTATCACTTCCTGCGGCGATTCCCAGTCCAGGTGCAAACTGCTGGCCCCGGCATCCAGTTTGACCAGCGTGAGGATATTTTCAGTGGCCTGAGTCAGGTAAATGGCTTCGACCTGCAAGCTGTGCAATAACTGGTCAGACTGCACCTTATCCAACGTAATCTGACGGTCTGCCAGCACATTAATGGCGCCCAGCATGGCCGTCAACGGAGTACGCATATCGTGTGACAGGGCAGTCAGCAGCGTCTTTTTGAAGTTTGCCTCACTGGCCTCGCGCTTTGCTTCAGCCAGGGCAATCTGCTGGCGCAGCTTGATGGTGGCTTGTGCCACCTGATGGGTCAGCAAGCGCAAGAAATGCAGATCAGGCAAAGTACGCCTTGCCCTCACCACCAGCACTTCACGTTGCGGGAACCCAAACGGCAACAGGCAGGCCTCAAGCTCGGGCCAGTCAGCCGTACCAGCCCCAATCGCACGTTGATAATCCAGCGCCCATTGCACGCTATTCGCTTGAAGATCTTCAGTGGACATACCCGCCAAGGGGATTAACTCACAAACCTCTGCCAGCTGGACGACACTGACCTGCCAGCCAAAGACTGACTGCACATGCTCGCAAGCGGCTTGCAGCAGTGCCTCAACCTCGGCATGGGTTGCCAGCAACTCTGCCAGCGATTGAAAGAAACGCGATTGCTGTGCCGCCTGCTGCGCCTGCCGCGTTTGCTGTTTTAATTGCTGCATGGCCTGGCTGACCGTGAGTGCCAGCGCGGTAAACACCGTCAATATGACCCAAGACTGCAAGCTGGCGATGCCAAACGTATAGCGGGGCTCAATAAAACAGTAATTGATCAACAGCACAGCGATGACGGCTGTCAGCAAGGCATGACTAAAGCGCAGGAAATAAGCCGCCCAAAGCACACAAAGCATATACAGTAGCGTGAGGACGGTGACACCGAGTAGCGGAAAAAACTGCAATCCGGTGAATGTGATCACCGCCAGGCCCAGACCCGGCACACACATCAGTCCAGCAGTATTTCGCCAGGAGAGCTGTTTCGAGACTGAAGAATCATCGAAGTCGCCTGGCATCATGATTCACCCTGGCTAACGCCCGTATACGTCCAGCTGTTTATAATTATTGCCAAAGAACTCCTTCATGAGGAAGTCTTCAAGCGCGGCGTTGTCTGCGGGCCTGGCTGACAGCGTCACCGTGCGGCCCAGGCGGTTGGATATCCAGTCAAAATCGCCATCATAGTGCTCACGCACAATGGCAATCATGCGGCGTATCATCACCAGGCGGATATCTTCGCCGCTACGCGCCTCCACCTCGTAATACTGCGTATTGGCCGAGGTGTAATCATTGACCCAGCCTTTAAAGCTGAAGGTCGCATTGTATGGGTCCATGCGGCGGATCTGGAACAACCCGTTGGTGCCAAACTTGAGGTTGTTCATGATGTTTTTCATACGCCGCTCATCTTCAGACGGCCCTCGTTCAGCTGCGGCAGCGGCGTCATTCATCTGCTTGGCCGCCATTTCATCCGAATTGCGGTCAGACTGCTTGCGCTTGATAAAGCTTGAAAAATCTTCAGCCGGTGGCGCAGGCATAGGCTGAAGCTGCTCTGGCCTCGGCTGTGGCTTGGGTTCAGGCACCTTGAAAGGGCTATCTGGCCGTTGCGACTGAATGATTTTCCTCGGCAGCTTGGGCTCTGCCTTTGGCAGTGGTTTTGGCTTGGGCTGCGGCTGGGGTTCGGGCTCAGGCTGCACTTGTGGTGGTGGCGAGACCTTGGGCGTCGGAGGCACAGGCAAGCCTAAATCCAGCACAATATTCAAAGGCTCTTGCGCTGGTTCTTCGAGTGGCTTGAGCAAGTCCAGCAAAAATCCCCAGAAGATAATCGCGTGAAAAATCAGCGATAACAATATCGCCCACATCAGGCGAGCCGGAATCCGCAACACGCGGTCGCGCTGCTTGGGCTTTAGCCAGTTAGGCGTACTGAAGGGTTCAAAGGGAGATGGCTGCATGAACAGGAATCATCACGAGTTAGCGGGTGTCACGTATGACTATTGCATTTCTTGCCAGAGTTTTTCAAGACGTTTGATTGAGACAGGATAAGGGGTTCTTAATTCCTGCGCAAATAATGATACACGTAACTCCTGCAACTGCCACGCAAACTCTTGTAACTGACTTGTTACAGGCAGGTGCGCCTTGCGCAATTGCTCGATTTTCTGTTGCCAGCGCTGCTCAATCTGCGCCAGCGCCTGCCCATGACGGCCGTCACGCTCTATGCTGGTCGGATATTTATCAATACGCATTTTAATCGCCTTGAGGTAGCGCGGCAGATGCGGCAATTGCTCCCAGGGCGTACGGCTGAAAAAGCCCTGGTATAGCAGCCCTTGCAGTTGCTGTTCACACTCCCGTTTGATTTTTTGCGTCACGGGCGTCATTTTTTGCAATTGCGTCATGAGCACCTGGTATTCATTGGCAATCAGCTGT
>CAKZJM010000213.1 GCA_936943315.1 uncultured Methylophilus sp.
GCCAGCCTTGCGTGCAATAAAGCTGTAAGCGCCCATGCCCGGAATCATGTTAAAAAATAACTCCGGAAAGCAGAACACGGTTTGTTTTTCCGCAATCAGTACATCACTGGTTAACGCAGCCTCGATGCCCGCCCCCAGCACCTCCCCTTGCAAGAGTGAGATCTTGGTCACATGGTCTAACTGGAAACGAAATGCGCGTTGTGCCACCACATCAATGCTGAGCTTGGCATAGCCCTGGAGCTGGGTTCTGTCCTGCTGGCGGATCGCCGCAGCCATTTTCTGCAAGTCGCCACCCATGTTGAAATACCCTGGGGTAGCAGATGCAAATACAGAATACCGGATAGGCAAGACGGTCGCCGCATCGGTTTGCACATACCCGCCACTGCGCTGGATATCGGCGTGATGATCATGCAAATCCAGTAACAGATCATGATTGATGCAGGGGATGCGTTGTGGTTGATGCAAGTAACTCCATAGCGCCTGTTGCTCTGCGTCAAAGCGGCAAAATACCTGACCGTAATCATGTGACAGCAAACGTTGTTGATAATTAACCAGACCTTGTTCGAACGGTTTCATGAGTTTCTCCTTGGACATTGAAAATCTGTTGAGTGAATCAGGGAATTGACGTATTGAGATCAATTTATTGAGCTCAGCAAACACATCATAATCAAAACAGAAGTTCTCGGTGTGGGAGCGTTTCAGGTTTTACAGTTGCAAGGAAATATCCAGCCCTAAAAACAACAAAGGGGCTGACGCCCCTTTGTAATTTACGATGACAACCGTTTATCAGGCAGTCTCTTTAATCGGAATGATTTTCTTAACATTTTCCAAAGATCCCGCATATTGGGTCATCTGGTTAAAGTTGAGGTATTTATAAATTTCGGCCGTATTGGTCAATTTACTACCCAGGGTATCCAGGTACTCTTGCACGCTTGGCATGCGGCCAAGCTTGGCGCAGACGGCAGCCAGTTCGGCTGAGCCCAGGTACACACGCGCATCTTTACCCATACGGTTATCAAAGTTACGGGTAGAGGTTGAGAACACGGTCGCCTTATCTGCCACGCGCGCCTGGTTACCCATGCACAATGAGCAGCCTGGCACTTCAGTACGGGCACCAGCAACGCCAAACGTCGAGTACACCCCTTCGGCACGTAACTGTGCTTCATCCATACGGGTAGGCGGCGCAATCCACAACCGGGTGGGGATGCCGCCTGCGCCTTCCAGCACTTTACCAGCGGCACGGTAGTGGCCAATATTGGTCATGCAGCTACCGATAAATACTTCATCAATCTTGTCACCAACTACGGCACTCAATGGTTTGATATCGTCCGGGTCATTCGGGCAAGCAACCAAGGGCTCTTTGATCTCACTCAGGTCAATCTCAATGACGTGCGCATATTCAGCATCGGCGTCCGGTTGCAACAGCTCTGGTTTCTCCAGCCAGGCTTTCATGCTGGCGATACGGCGCTCCAGCGTGCGGGCATCTTCGTAACCGTTTTCTATCATGTTTTGCATGAGCACAATATTGGAATTGAGGAACTCAATCACCGGCTCTTTGTTCAGCAAGACCGTACACCCATTGGCGGAGCGTTCAGCGGAAGCATCCGCCAGCTCAAAGGCCTGTTCTACTTTAAGATCTGGCAAGCCTTCAATTTCAAGCACACGACCATTAAATACGTTTTTCTTGCCTTGTTTGCCTACGGTCAGCGTGCCTTCTTTAATCGCTGCATAAGGAATCGAATTGACTAGGTCACGCAAGGTAATGCCTGGTTGCATTTCGCCCTTGAAACGCACCAATACGGATTCAGGCATATCCAAAGGCATGGCGCCAGTAGCCGCCGCAAATGCCACCAAGCCAGAGCCAGCAGGGAAGCTGATGCCTATCGGGAAACGGGTATGCGAGTCACCGCCAGTCCCTACGGTATCTGGCAGAATCAGACGGTTTAACCAGGAGTGAATCACACCATCACCCGCACGCAGGCTCACACCGCCACGGCTGGACATAAACTCCGGCAACTCATGTTGCAATTTGATATCGACCGGTTTCGGATACGCCGCAGTATGGCAGAAGCTCTGCATGACCAGATCGGCACTAAAGCCCAAACAGGCCAATTCTTTCAGTTCGTCGCGCGTCATGCCGCCAGTGGTGTCTTGTGAGCCCACGGTGGTGGCTTTAGGCTCGCAATAGGTGCCTGGGCGCACGCCCACGCCTTCAGGCAAGCCACAAGCACGGCCCACCATTTTTTGCGCCAGCGTATAGCCTTTGCCAGTATCTTTGGCAGGGATCGATTTAATGAAAATATCAGTCTCGCCCAGACCCAAGGCTTTACGTGCATTTGAAGTCAACCCACGGCCAATAATCAGTGGAATACGGCCACCGGCGCGCACTTCATCTGCTAGGGTGATTGGGTTCATTTCAAATGTCGCCAACACCTCACCGGTTTCTGACAACACTTTGCCTTCAAACGGCTTGATCACAATCACGTCACCGGTATTGAGCTTTGAAACATCGCATTGAATGGGTAGCGCGCCAGAGTCTTCTGCGGTATTGAAGAAAATCGGGGCGATTTTGCTGCCAATCACAATCCCGCCAGTGCGTTTGTTAGGAATAAACGGAATATCGTCGCCCATCCACCATTGCACGGAATTAATCGCTGATTTACGTGAAGAGCCGGTACCGACCACGTCACCCACATAAGCCAGCGGCAAGCCTTTTTGCTTGAGGCCTTCAATCACGGTCAGGCCATCGGTCATACGGTTAATCAGCATGGCTTTGGCATGCAATGGAATATCAGGGCGGCTCCAGGCATCTTGTGCCGGGCTCAGGTCATCAGTGTTGGTTTCGCCATCAAGCTTGAAGACAGCCACTTTGATTTCGGCCTGCAAAGCTGGCTTGCTGGTAAACCATTCGGCATTGGCCCAAGACTCCATCAGGGTCTTGGCATGCGGATTCCCCGCTTTCATTTTGGCATCGACATCATGAAAGGCATCAAACATCAGGATGGTGGTGGATAGTGCCTTGACCGCATGTGCAGCCATCGGCGTATCCAGCAACGCAACCAGGGCTTGTACATTGTAGCCACCCAACATGGTGCCCAATAACTCAACCGCTTTTTCTGCGCTGACCAAAGGTGAAGTCGCTTTGCCATTCGCCACATCGGCTAAAAAGGCGGCTTTAACGTAGGCGGCTTGATCCACGCCGGCAGGAATGCGATTCTCAAGCAGGTGAACTAACAATGCTTCCTGGCCAGCAGGCGGAGATTTCAGTAGCTCTACCAGGGCGGCGACTTGTTCCGCATTGAGGGGTAAGGGAGGCAGGTTTTGCGCGGCGCGCTCTTTCACATGGATATCGTATGCTTGTAACATGATGTAGGCTCTATCAATAAAACGAAAGTCGGGAGAATGGGGCCAGTGAACACGCCTGGCCATGCTGCGTCTATGCGCGAGGCTTTACAGCCTTATTATAATGCAGTCCATCCTGCAGAATGTTAATTGCTTGTAACATTCCGGTAATTCCTAAAAATGACAGTCGCCCACAGCACTAAAACAACATTCCAGCGCTGCTAACGCGTACTGTCTCCATATAATTCTTTGGCAAATGGCGTGCTGCAACTCTTGCCGTAAGCAGACGATTCCCATTTATCCAGCAATTCTTTCTGGTAGCCCTTGCCATGCTGTTTTTCCAGATAGGCACGCACCTCAAATACATCGGCAAAGCCGTTATGATCGGTGTCCATCAACGCTACCTGATCTTCCAGGCTAGGTCCGGCATATTGTCCGGTCCTATCGGTAAAATATTCGAGTGCCGTTTCGGCCTGCGCAGTCACGCTCAGCCCTGCTGCCAGGACAGCGAACAGCCAAACTACCCCAGTATTCATTTTTATCATACTCACTCCATTGTGACGCTTAGTAGTATGACGTATGTTTCACCAATTTGTGCCCTACCTCAGTGATGTGACTCACATTAGCAAACACGCTTAAACCGCTTGTAAG
>CAKZJM010000214.1 GCA_936943315.1 uncultured Methylophilus sp.
CTTCCCACTCTTCCGGGTCCTGAAATCTATATAAATCGAAGTGATTAATCTGTAAAGAGGGCAATGCATAAGGTTCAACAATAGTATACGTCGGACTTTTGACTTTACCACCATAGCCGAGGGCATGAATTAAACCACGAACCAGTGTCGTCTTACCTGCGCCCAAATCTCCACGCAAATATATAATCTGGCCTGACTTCAATTGCATTGCTAAAACGCTGGCAGCATGCAAGGTGGCTGCTTCGTCCTTTAAAATCTGTGTAGAATACGTTTCTGTCATGTCACATCAATCAGATCCCGCCCCAATCCAGTTAACAGATCCAGCAGTTGCCGCGCAAATGGCGGCAACCATAAAAGGCTGGGCGCGAGAATTAGGGTTGGGCAGCATCGGCATTACCGATACCGACCTCTCTGCCGCTGAGCCAGAGTTTTTAAGCTGGCTGGACAAACAATATCACGGCGACATGGATTATATGGCAAAACATGGTTCCAAGCGAAGCCGACCAGCAGAACTTGTACCTGGGACCTTGCGAATAATCTCTGTTCGCCTCGACTATCTGCCAGCGGATGCAACCGATGGCTGGGAAATTTTATCTGACCCCAATAAAGCCTATATTGCACGCTATGCCATGGGGCGCGATTACCACAAAGTGATGCGGCAAAAGCTGCAACTGTTGTGTACCCGCATTACCGAGACGTATGGCAGTTTTGAATACCGGGTATTTGCTGACAGTGCGCCAGTACTCGAAGTCGCCCTGGCAACCAAAGCAGGCGTAGGCTGGCGCGGCAAACATACTTTGTTATTGAACCGCCAGCAGGGGTCATGGTTTTTTCTGGGGGAGATTTATACCAACTTGCCGCTGCCCATAGATACGCCCACCACGGCACACTGCGGCAGTTGCTCAGCCTGCATAGACATCTGCCCTACCCGTGCCATTGTCGCACCTTATGAGCTGGATGCGCGGCGTTGTATCTCTTACCTGACCATAGAATATCAAGGCAGTATTCCACTGGAGTTACGGCCACTGATAGGCAACCGCGTCTATGGCTGTGATGATTGCCAATTGATTTGCCCTTGGAACAAGTTTGCCGTTAAAAGCAAAGACAGCGATTTTGCAGTGCGGAATGGCCTGGATAGCAGCGATTTAGTCGATTGTTTTGCCTGGACTGAAGCGGAGTTTCAGCAGCGGATGGCTGGCAGTGCCATTTACCGCATCGGTTATACGCAATGGCTGCGCAATGTGGCCGTGGGCTTGGGCAATGCACCTAGCTCGCCAGCGGTGATTGCTGCGCTAACCGCACGGCAAGATGATAACAATCCGCTGGTGCGCGAGCATGTCGCTTGGGCACTGGCGCAACATCAGCCACATGCGGCTTAAGCGGGTAACGTTGCAACGGATGCTATAGGCGCGGCCAGCAGCGCTGCACCCAGCATCCCGGCCATATCCCCCGTGCGGGAAATATGCACGTTGACTTTGCCACGGAGAACCGGAATCAAATCGTGTTCAAGCCGTTGCTCAAAAGCCGATTGCAGCAAAGGCCATGCGGCCACCACCCCGCCACCAATGACCACATCTTCCACATCAATGACTTTCAACACACTCGCCAGCATTTGAGCCAGCTTGCTTCCGGCATCGGCGTAGATGGCCAGGGCATGACTATCGCCCGCTTTTGCCGCTAACGCAATGTCAAACGCGGTCTTCTCCTGGCCGGTGACTTCAGCATAGGCGCGACTGATACCGGTGGCTGAGGCATACTGTTCCACACAGCCCTGATTCCCGCAGCCACACAATCGGCCATCAGGCACCACGATAATATGCCCGGCTTCGAGCGCATAACCATGCTGCCCGGCCCAAATCTTGCCATTCACCACCAGGCCTGCGCCTACGCCGGTGCCCAGGCCCAAATACAGTAAGCCACCTGCGGGTTGCCATAGCTGGCAAAATTCACCGTAGGCCGCCGCATTGGCGTCATTTTCGACTCGCACAGGCAAGCCAAGCAAGTCGCTCAAGTCTTGGCCAAGATTCACGTCAAGCAAGCCTGGTAAATTGGGTGACTGAGCCAGAATGCCGGACTTCGGGTCAATAAACCCTGGAAAACCAATGCCTATGGCCTGAATGGGATAGTTGTCCAGCAATGAGCGGATAGCATCTGCAGTGACATGCAAAATGCGTTGCCAGGCTTGGGCAGGTGGATTTTCTTTGCACAACGCCGAATAATTGGCTTGAAAACGGACTTCTTCAATGAGGGTGAGATCAGAAAATACGCCCAGGCGCAGATTGGTGCCACCCACATCCAATCCTAAACGGTATACCGCATTCGTTTCAGGCATGGAGTCGGCCGCTTTCTGTGACCAGCTGTCTGAACGAGGATTTCTTTTCATCGCTAAGCTGAGACCAATCCATGCGCCAACGCCAGTTACCTTCTATTGTGCCAGGTGTATTCATGCGGGCGTGGGTATCCAGCCCTAGAATATCCTGCATGGGGACAATCGCCAGCCGTGCTGGGGTATTGAATGTGAGTTGTATTAAAGCGAGCGGCATTTCTGGATGTTCTTGGTTTAAATAATGCTGTAAATGGTTGCGTACATTCTCAGGCGCAGCCTGATACCAGCCTAAAGTGGTGTCGTTATCGTGGGTGCCAGTATATGCCACACTGTTTTCTTCAATGTTGGCTGGCAGATAAGGATTGTCTTCCCCGCCGCCAAACGCAAATTGCAGGATTTTCATCCCCGGCAAACTAAAGGCATGGCGCAGGGCATCCACCTCCTCTGTAATGATACCCAAATCTTCTGCCACCAGGCTGAGTTGTGGAAAAGTTTGGCTTATAGCTTGTAATAATGCGTGCCCTGGCGCCTCTTGCCAGGTGCCATTGATGGCCGTCTGTTCATGTATTGGAATTTCCCAGGCGGCTTGCAAGCCTCGGAAGTGGTCTATGCGCAACACATCAAATAGCTGCGACTGAGTATCGATGCGGCCCAGCCACCATGAAAATCCATCGGCCTGCATGGCTTGCCAGTCATAATGCGGATTGCCCCAGCGCTGCCCGGTTTCAGAAAAATAATCCGGCGGCACCCCGGCCACCACGGTCATATTGAGGTCTGCATCAAGCTTGAACCAGGCCGGGCGTGCCCACACATCGGCACTGTCATAAGCCACAAAAATCGGGATATCCCCAAAAAGCTGGATACCCCGCGCATTGGCATAGGCTTTAAGTTGTGCCCATTGCTGAAAAAACACATATTGTGTGAACTTGATGAGCGTCAATTTTTCCTGATTGGCCGCGCTAAACGCTTGCAGGGCCAGAACATCATGCATGCGGTAAGCCATCGGCCAGGTATGCCAGCCTTGATGAGCATGCTGCTCGCGCAAGCACATGAACAAGGCAAAATCCTCCAGCCAGTATTGCTGTGTTTGGCAAAAGCGCGCGAATCCAGGCCAGGTCAATGCATGATGGGGGTCAGTGAGCGCCCCGCCGGATTGCAGGCGGGAGATGACTTTAGTCAGGAGTGCCGGTAATGGCATGCCGATTTCATCTGGCAGGCACCAGCCATCCTTAAGTAATTGCCTGGCACTGATCATGCCGCTGTGCCCGGCATGGGCCGACACACTCTGGTATGGCGACTGGTCGTCATGCGGCTGGTTCACCGGTAACGTTTGCCAAACCGACACCCCCATGTCGACTAAGGTGTCTATAAAACGGTAAGCATCTGGCCCAAGATTGCCTTCAGGGAGTGAAGTGATGTGCATCAGCACACCTGCTTGTCTAGCGAGTGTCATGTGATTGGCATTCAGATAAAGTTAAACGGGTCAGGACTGCCCACGGCGCATGGTGCCGGCATTTTCGGCATCACCGCCCCCCAGGCTAATGGGTTGAGACAGGTGACTGGGCGGCGTCAACCCGAGCAAGTGGTACAGGTTGCTCAGGTTACGGCGGTATAACTGGTCAAAACTCTGGACACTTTGTGCATTGTTGTAATCGCCAAACCACCAGAACCAGTCAGAGCCCTCGCACAAGGCTAATTGTTGCTGACATTTTTCTTTAGCGGCGGGCTCTAACGCATGCACATGCTGGTCATATTGGCGCTTGGCTTCACATAGCAAATCCCAGGCACGGTTTTTGGCGGGTTCGCCTATCCAGGTGCTAAATGTGCCATATACCCAGCTACCGGCACAGATATCCTTTAGCAGTGTGGGTTCTGGCAATTGCTGCGCTTGCTGCATGGCAAGAATATCGCTAAAGGTTGTCATCTGGATATTAGGATGATTCGCCAGCGCCTGATAAAGTTCCTGCAAAAAGTAATAGCCGTTGTAAGGATAGTATTCCCAGGCGTTTTCACCATCGAGGATCACGCTGACCACCGGGGTTTCATCTCCGCTATTCGTCAAAATATTTTCCAGCGACTGTACAAAATCATTCACAGCTTCACTGGCATATTGCTTGGAATATTCAAAGCCAATTTTGTCTGACAGTTGGTCATCGCGGAAAAAGCAGACGATATCCTGCTGGCCGTTGGTGATTTTATAAGGCTGGTAAAGATATTGTTGCGCCTGTTCGTGCGGCAACCCCAGTTTACGCAAGCTATTTGCCAGCACACCCTGCCCCGTGGCAGCCCAGCTCACGCCTTGCTCGGCCATGAGGGAAAGTGCTGAGTGCGAGACGGCGCCTTCGGCTGGCCACATGCCTGTAGCCTTTTGGCCGAAGACTTTCTCATGGTAAAGCTGCGCGGCTTCTACATGCGCAATCGCCCGCGTGTACCCATCCGGATAAGTCGCCGCTTGCGGCAGTGGCGCTTTGGGCATGGCATCATGCGTACTTTTCAGATCTATCAACAACGGTAAAATCGGGTGGTAGTAAGGCGTGGTCGACATTTCGATCTGGCCTTTGGCGAGCAAGGCCTGGTAGCGCGGCAAAATGCCTTGCAGGGTTTCACTAATCACCCCCAGCAAAGCCAAACGGTCTTCAAACGTGAACAACACGCCTTTGTGCATGAGGGCTTGTACGGTTTTATTCTTGCGGCGCAAGCCTTCGCCCGTCCATGCTAAATGGTACCAGACCAGCAAATCGGCTTTGTATTGTGCAGAGAGGTAATGAAACTGGCCGTTTTGCATGAGCGGCGCTACCAGCTCGTACAATTTTAATAATCGCTGGTAATGCGGAAACGGGCTCAGCATTTTTTCATGATGTGCCTTGAAGCAGCTATCAACGATGAGCTGGCATTCAACATCAGAAATATGGTCTAGGTCGGGGTTACCAAGCAAATGCAGCAAGGGATCACGCCACACCCCAGTGCGTGACTGCTCGGCATAATCCTGCAATTGCTCAACCAGAATCGGTACAAAATTGAAACTCACCCTGGCCGCGCGGTTGTGCTCCAGGTGATAGGCCATGTCACTGTAGTCTTTGAGTGCGTGCAGGTAGGTCCAGGGTAAGACATAATCACCGGTGACTAGGTCACGGTAATCGGGTTGATGCATGTGCCAATACAAGTTTAAAAACAATTTTTTATCGGACATCCTTCAACCTCTTTCTTATTACTTATCCATGACGTTATTTCACACGATATAAATCCTGTCCCAACATATCTGGCGTGACCAGAACGATGCCTTTCTCAGAGACATAAAAGCGTTTTCTGTCTCTTTCCAGGTCTACACCAATCTGCATGCCTGCGGGAATCTCACAACCGCGGTCAATGACTGCGTTACGCATCACCACACCTTCGTTGATTTTCACCTTAGGCAGCACGACTGCACCGTCCAGGTCAGAGTAATCTGCCACATGCACACCAGAGAACAACACCGAGTTAGAGACACACGAACCGCTGATCAGGCAACCGCCGGACACCAGCGAGTCAGTAGCCTTACCGGTACGCCCTTCATCCTTAAAGACAAACTTGGCTGGGGGAAGTTGCTCCTGGTAAGTCCAGATCGGCCAATCACTGTCATACAGATTCAACTCAGGGATGACTTTGGTCAGCTCCATATTGGCTTCCCAATAGGCATCAATCGTCCCTACATCACGCCAGTAATAACTATCGGTTTGGGCACCCACGCAACTATCGGTGAACCGATGGGCTTGCACTTTATATTTTTTGATGATGTAAGGAATAATGTCCTGGCCAAAGTCGTGGTTGGATTTACGGTCATAGGCATCGCGGATCAGCTGTTCATACAAAAATTTGGCATTGAACACGTAAATACCCATGCTGGCAAAAGCCAGCTCAGGATTGTTTGGAGTGGGTTTAGGCTGGGCCGGTTTCTCATCAAATGAGACCACGCGGTCTGTCGCATCCACTTCAAGCACGCCAAATCCTTTGGCATCCTCCAATGGCACGTTGATGCAGGCAATCGTCATATCCGCATTGCTACGGGCGTGGGTCGCCAGCATTTTGCCGTAGTCCATTTTGTAAATATGATCCCCTGCCAGCACCAGAATGTATTCGCCACCATTCTCGCGCAAGAGGTCAATGTTTTGGTATAC
>CAKZJM010000215.1 GCA_936943315.1 uncultured Methylophilus sp.
AGTTCAGGTTTTTGATTTCGCGGCGGGTACCAAACTTTTCAGTGCCTTTGGGGCGCACTGAGACGTTAACGTCACAACGGAAAGAACCTTCCTGCATGTTACCGTCACAGATACCTATCCACTGCACCAGCTCGTGCAGTTTCTTGGCGTAAGCCACGGCTTCGGCCGCGCTACGCATATCGGGCTCGGTCACAATTTCCAGCAGGGGTGTACCGGCACGGTTCAAATCTATGCCGGACATGCCTTCCACGGCCCCATGCACTGACTTACCGGCATCTTCTTCAAGGTGGGCACGGGTGATATTAATGACTTTTTCGTAAGCCTCGGTATTTTTACCAGCAGGCACTTGAATCGTGATTTTTCCCTTGCCGACCACGGGCAGCTCAAACTGGCTGATCTGATAGCCTTTCGGCAGGTCAGGATAAAAGTAATTCTTGCGCGAGAAGACGCTGCGTGGCGCCATTTCTGCATCAATCGCCAAGCCGAACTTGATGGCACACTCGACGGCTTTTTTATTGAGCACGGGCAACACACCAGGCAAGGCGATACTGACCTCGCACGCTTGGGTATTGGGCGCTGCGCCATACGTGGTGGAAGCACCACTGAACTGTTTGGATTTTGTCTGTAACTGAACGTGGGTTTCTAACCCGATCACAACTTCCCACTGCATGATTTACTCCAACCCTGCTGGCACACGCTGATGCCAGTCTGTCACTTGTTGATAGGCATGGCCGATCTCCAGCATGCGTGCCTCATCAAAATAATTACCAATGATCTGCAAACCAACCGGCAAGGCTTTGCCGTCGGGGCTTTGTGCAAACCCGGCCGGGACGCTCATGCCAGGCAGGCCCGCCAGGTTGACGGCAATGGTGTACAAGTCTTCGAGGTACATGGCGACGGGATCACTGGTTTTTTCACCGGCTTTAAAGGCGGTTGAAGGGGCCGCGGGGCCCATGATGACGTCACAGTGTTTGAAGGCTTCGACAAAGTCTTGCGCAATCAGGCGGCGAATTTGTTGCGCCTTGAGGTAATAGGCATCGTAGTAGCCCGCACTCAAGACATAGGTCCCAATCAGGATACGGCGCTTGACCTCGGCACCAAAGCCTTCAGCCCGCGACTTCATGTACATATCCAATAAGTCGTTGTATTCAGCCGCGCGGTGACCATAACGCACACCATCAAAACGAGACAGGTTGCTCGAAGCTTCCGCCGGTGCCAGCACGTAATACACGGGGATCGACAAATTATTATTAGGCAGGCTGATGTCAACAATCTCTGCACCCAGTTTTTTGTATTCGGCAATCGCGGTTTCAATCACCTTGGCCACGTCCGCATTCAGGCCTTCGGCAAAATATTCTTTAGGCAGGCCGATACGCAACCCCTTGAGTGGCTGGTCGCCAGTCATGCTTGCCAGGCCGCGGGTGTAATCTTCTTTTTGGCGGTTAACGCTGGTGGAGTCGCGCTCATCAAACCCGGCCATCACATTGAGCATCAAGGCACAGTCTTCAGCCGATTTGGCCATGGGGCCAGCCTGGTCTAAAGAAGAAGCGAACGCAATCATGCCGTAGCGTGACACCAGGCCGTAGGTCGGTTTCAGGCCAGTAAACCCGCACAAGGAGGCTGGCTGGCGGATAGAACCACCAGTATCAGTCCCCGTCGCTGCCGCACACAAACGGGCTGCCACAGCAGCCGCAGAACCGCCCGAGCTACCGCCTGGCACACGGTCAAAATCCCACGGGTTTTTGACGCCACCAAAATAACTGGTTTCGTTAGAAGAGCCCATGGCGAACTCGTCCATATTGGTTTTGCCCAGGTTGACCGCCCCGGCAGCATCGAACTGGCTGATCACATGCGCGTCATACGGGGAGATAAAGGTCTCCAGCATTTTTGAGCTACAGGTGGTGCGCCAGCCTTTGGCACAGAAGATATCTTTTTGTGCGAGCGGGATGCCGGTTAAGGGCACGGCATTGCCTGCCGCAATGCGGGCATCCGCTGCCTTGGCCTGCGCCAGCGTTTTGTCTTCGTCTATGGTGACGTAAGCATTGATGGTCGGGTTGAGCTGCGCCATGCGCTGCAAATAGGCTTGCGTCAGCTCGACACTGGAAACTTGTTTGCTCGCCAGTTGCTGGCCTAGCTGTTTAAGACTGCTGTTGATCATAGCTACGGTATCTAAAAGTTAAACGCGACTCAGTAAGTTAACGCGTCAATAAACACGACAGGTTGCGCTGAAAACACGCGGTTATTCGATGACTTTGGGCACTAGGTACAAACCGTCCTGGGTGGCCGGGGCGATGGACTGGAACAGCTCACGCTGGTTGGTGGCGGTCACCACGTCTTCTCGCAGGCGTTGCGTCACATCTTGCGAGTGTGACATGGGGACGATACCGGTCGTATCTACCGCCTGCATTTGCTCGATCAAACCGAGGATACCGGAAAGTTTATTCAGGGTTTCTTGCGCTTCTGTGTCACTGACCTCAATACGGGCCAGGTGAGCAATGCGCTTGATATCATCAAGATTCAGTGCCATGTCTGGTTAATTGTCTGTAAGATTTTGAAAGCACGTCTTAATTTCATGTGCGTTTTGCGCTATTATACCTTGATTTTATGCCGCACCCAGCGGGCAGCGCCAAATCAGTATTTTCACAGGATAAAACATGTTCGGTTCACTCAACAGCTACTTCTCCAATGACCTTGCCATTGACCTAGGCACCGCCAACACCCTGATTTACGTGCGTGGTAAAGGCGTCGTGCTGGATGAACCGTCGGTGGTGGCGATTCGTACCGAAGGCGGCCCCAACGGCAAAAAAGTGTTACTGGCTGTCGGCTCTGACGCTAAAAGCATGCTTGGCCGTGCCCCGGCCAATATCCAGGCCATCCGCCCGATGAAGGATGGCGTGATTGCCGACTTCACCATCACCGAGCAAATGCTCAAGTTTTTTATCCGTAAAGTACACGAATCCCGCTGGTTTTCACCTAGCCCACGCATCATTATCTGTGTGCCGGTAGGCTCCACACAGGTTGAGCGCCGCGCTATTAAAGAATCCGCTGAGCGTGCGGGTGCCAAGCAAGTGTTTTTGATTGAAGAGCCGATGGCCGCTGCGATCGGTGCAGACATGCCAGTGGCCGAAGCGACAGGTTCCATGGTGGTGGATATCGGTGGCGGCACCACCGAAGTGGGCGTGATCTCACTGGGCGGCATTGTGTACGCTAAATCCGAGCGTGTAGGTGGCGACAAGTTTGACCAGGCCATCATTGATTACATCCGCCGTAACTACGGCATGCAAATTTCAGAGCCTACCGCAGAAGCGATCAAAAAACGCATTGGTTCTGCCTTCCCCGGCTCAGAAGTGCTCGAAATGGAAGTGACCGGCCGTAACCTGGCAGAAGGTTTGCCCCGTAAATTTACCATCTCCAGCAATGAGATCCTCGAAGCACTGACAGAGCCATTGAACTCCATCGTTGGTGCCGTGAAATCTGCCCTGGAACAAACGCCACCAGAACTGGGTGCAGACATTGCCGAAAAAGGCATGGTGCTCACTGGTGGTGGCGCCCTGTTGCGCGACCTGGACCGCCTGCTGGTGGAAGAAACCGGTTTGCCAGTGATTGTGGCAGAAGACCCATTGACTTGCGTAGCGCGTGGCTGTGGCCGTGCCCTCGAAGAAATGGACAAATTGGGCAACGTTTTCGCTAGCGAATAATCCGGGGCAACGTTGGCGCATCCCCGATCATGCTAAAAGGCATACACCAACAGCTTGACCCGCAGGAGTCCCCGGCTTTTTTTATCCAGGGACCCAAGCCTTTCTCGCGCCTGATGTTTTTTTGTGCGCTGTCATTGGTCATGATGGCAGTAGATGCACGTTTTGATTATCTTGGTCAGGTCAGGCAATGGTTCAGCACCGCCTTGCATCCGCTCGAAGTCGTAGCCAGCGCCCCCAATGAGTGGGCACGCAACATCCACACCTACTTCACCTCGCATAACCAGCTTATTCAAGACAACTTTAAACTCAAACAGCAGGCCCTAATTGACCATGCGGCCTTGCAGCGTTTGGCGACGGTAGATGCCGAAAATGCTCACCTGCGCACCTTGCTGGCAGGCGATGCGCCGATTATTCCACAAGCAACGTTGGGTGAAGTCATGCATATGGGCCGCGACCCGTTCAGCAATATTATCACCCTTAACCGCGGCAGCCATCACCACATTACCCCCGGCCAGGCGGTGGTGGATGAACAAGGTGTGGTCGGGCAAATCACGCGTGTGTACCCGTTTACCAGCGAAGTGACGCTGATTACCGACAAAAAACTGTCGATTCCTATCCAGATTGAGCGTAACCAGTTGCGCGCCATTGCGTTTGGCGAAGGCAAACGCAACACGCTGGATATCCCCTACTTGCCAACCAGCGTCGATATCAAGGTAGGCGATAAACTGGTCACTTCTGGCATTGATGGCGTCTATCCGGCAGGATTGGCAGTGGCAGTGGTGACACAAATCAAGCAAAGCCAGGATTCGCCATTTGCCAAAATCATCAGCCGCCCGATTGCAGGCGTTAATAACCACAAGCACGTGCTGATTCTCCAGGTGCCAGACTCCCCGGCCATTAACCCTTCCAGCGAGAGCAGGGCGGTGCTGCCACGGAATAATGCCCAGCATCTGGACCAGTCTGTGGTGGATGTTTTGCAGAAAAACAATGCGGCGGTCGACCCGCATCCGGTCACTGAAACACCGGTGCTGGAAGGAACTAATCCCGACAACGCCGCGTCGCCCATTACGCCTGAGAACACCCCCACGCCAGCCGCACCGGAGCATCCATGAAACCGGTAAAATTCAGCACATTCCTGTTTACCATGCTGGTGGGATTGATATTCCAGCTGTATCCATGGTCTAGCTCAGGCATCATTATTCATCCAGACTTTTTGCTGGTGATTATGATTTACTGGATACTGCAAGCCCCTTATCACTGCAATATTGGCTGGGTATGGTTTGCCGGATTGCTGGTTGACCTGTCTACCGGCAGCCTGCTGGGGCAGCATGCACTGACTTTTGCCATCACTGCTTTTCTGGGCCTGATTTACCAGCGTCGGCTGGTGCTATTCAACCGCTGGCAACTGTATTTGTATGTGTTGTTCCTGTTTGGTGTGCAGCGCCTGCTGATCTTGCTGCTCAAACTGTTTGCCGGAGGGGAAATCCCCGATTGGACTTATGGCCTGCCCGTGCTCTCTGACCTGATCCTGTGGCAATTCATGATTATCTGGTTTGGCGAGTTGACCCGTCCGAAAAAGTTATAAGCACATGGGGTATAGCACCGAACTCAAAAACCATCAGAACGAACAGCACAAGTTCAGGGTTCGTCTGGTTTTTCTGATTTTATTGGTATTGAGTGCCTTTTCGGCGCTACTTGGCCGTTTCTACTACCTGCAAGTGTTCCGCTATGATTACTACCAGACACTGGCCGAAAACAACCGCATTTCAATTGTACCGATTACGCCTAACCGCGGCCTGATCTCAGACCGCAATGGCATCATCCTGGCGCATAACTTTTTTGTCTACACGCTGGAAATCACGCCCTCAAAAACTGACGGCCTGCAGGACACCATTGCCGAACTGGGCAAGCTGGTCGAAATTTCGGCCACCGATTTAAAACGTTTCAAAAAATTACGGGCGCAAAGCCATACCTTTGAAAGCATCCCCATCCGCACCCACCTCAACGAATACGAAGCGGCCAAATTTGCGGTTAACCGTTTCCGCTTCCCCGGGGTGGAGCTTAAATCACGGTTGTTCCGCCATTACCCTTATGGCACGCTGGGCACGCATGGCATCGGTTACATCAGCCGCATTAATGAAAACGACCTCAAACAGTTAAAAGAAAACAGCCAGCTCTCTAACTACAAGGGCACCGAGCACATTGGCAAGGCTGGCGTTGAGCAAGCCTACGAGGCGGAATTACATGGCGTCACCGGTTTCCAGCAGGTTGAAATTGACGCAGACGGCCGCGCCGTACGGGTGCTTTCGAGTGCCTCACCCACTTCAGGCAATAACATCGTACTGTCGATGGATGCCAAATTGCAGGAAATTGTCGAACATGAATTTGCCGGGCGCCGTGGCTCGCTGGTGGCGATCCAACCTAAAACCGGCGAAGTGCTGGCAATGGTCAGCATGCCGTCATTCGATGCCAATTTGTTTGTAGACGGCATTGATTACGATAACTGGAATAACCTCAATAATTCTCTGGACAAGCCGCTGATCAACCGGGCACTCAAGGGCATTTATCCGCCAGGCTCAACCTTCAAACCGTTTGTGGCTTTGGCAGGGCTAGAGTCTGGCAAGCGTCAGCCGCCATTTACCATTAGCGATCCGGGCTATTTCACCTTGCCCAACAGCCGCCATCGTTACCGCGACTGGAAACCCTCAGGCCATGGCGCAGTGGATATGCGCAGGGCCATTACGGTTTCTTGCGACACTTTCTTTTATGGCCTGGCGGTGGAACTGGGCATTGAACGGTTAACGGATTTTGTACGTCATTTCGGCTTTGGCGAAAAAACCAATATTGATATTCAAGGGGAACTGTCAGGCTTGCTGCCCACCCCCACCTGGAAACAGAAACGCTACAAGCAGCCGTGGTACATGGGCGAAACGGTGATTGTCGGCATTGGCCAAGGTTACACCTTGGTCACGCCCATGCAATTGGCCTATGCCACGGCCACACTGGCCAATAACGGCAAGGCCATCCGGCCACACTTGGTCAATGCGATTGTGGATGCCAAAACCAATCAGGTGAAAATGCTGCCGCACACCCTTGCAGACCAGCTCAACCTCGATGTACAAAACCTGGAAATCGTCAAACTGGGCATGATGGATGTAACCCGGCCTGGCGGGACGGCTGCCGCCGTCGGCGCCAATGCCGGGTATGATATTGCAGCCAAAACGGGTACGGCGCAGGTAGTTGGCATCAAGCAAAACGAAAAATACAATGAAAAACTGATTGCCGAGCGTCATCGCGATCACGCCTGGTTTATCGCCTATGCCCCGGCTGAAGACCCCAAGATTGCCATTGCGGTGATTGTGGAAAATGGCAGCCATGGCGGTTCTACCGCCGGGCCGATTGCACGTAAAGCCATGGATTACTATTTGCTGGGCAAAGTGCCGGTCGATCCAACCGTGGATCCGGCATTAGACCCCGCGGCGACCGCAGCGCCTGGCACCACGGTCACTAACGCCCCTGAAGTCGAGGAGGAGCCTCATGATTAGACAATGGATAGGCCATTTTATCCGGCATATCGACTCCATCCTGCTCGCCACGGTGCTGATGGTGCTGGTGGTGGCGTTGATGGTGCTTTATAGCGCCTCGGGGCAATCATTGCTCAAGGTCAATGCGCAGCTGATTAATATCGTGGTGATGATGGCGGTGATGTTGCTGGTCGCCAATACCCAGCCTCAGCATATAGAACGCATCGCCTTGCCTGCCTACTTGCTGGGGCTGGCACTGTTGATTGCGGTGGCGCTGGTCGGCGATATTAGCCACGGCGCCCGCCGCTGGTTAAACCTGGGGGTGACCAAAATTCAGCCTTCTGAACTCATGAAACTGGCTGTACCTATCATGCTGTCGTGGTACTTCTCCAAGCGCGAAAGTATGTTGCGCACAGCCGATTATGTGGTGGCAGGCGTGATTCTGCTGGTGCCGGTGCTACTGATTGCCAAACAGCCTGACCTGGGCACGGCGACCCTGGTATTTGCGGCCGGATTTTATGTGATTTTTCTGGCCGGCCTGAGCTGGAAATTTATTTTTGGCAGCGCGATTGCATTTGGTGCCGCCTTACCCATTTTGTGGTCGATGTTGCATGATTACCAGCGCCGCCGCGTAGAAATATTAATAGACCCTAGCCAGGATCCGCTGGGCGCCGGTTACCATATTATCCAGGCCACCATTGCGATTGGCTCAGGCGGCATGACCGGCAAAGGCTGGCT
>CAKZJM010000216.1 GCA_936943315.1 uncultured Methylophilus sp.
GAAAACGGTAAGGGGGCAGCTCAAGCACAAACGGTTCGCGGCTCTCGAATTTGCGTTTAAACAGCATGGCCGTAATGAAAATGGTGGCAAAACTGACCATATACAGCGAAAACAGCACCAAGGCGGCTTGCGAAGGCGGGAACAAAATGGCGATGATAAACAGGAATACCTGTAATCTGGCCGAGCACAGCGAAAGCGGGATGGTCAGCATGGTCAGCAAGCGCATGGGGCGGCTGCGCATCACGCGCGTGCCCATCAAGGCGGGCACATTACAACCAAAGCCCATCAGCATCATGACAAAACCACGGCCATCCAGCCCCATTTTGGCCATCAGCGTATCCATCAGGAAGGCGGCGCGCGACAGGTAGCCGCTGTCTTCTACCATGCTCATGACCAGGAAGAACAGCACAATAATCGGTACAAACGCCGCCACAGTACTAAAGCCTGTATAAAGCCCATCAAGCAAGAGGCCATTGAGCCAGGTAGGTAAGCTGGCCAAGGCAGGCTCCAGGGCTTCACTACGCAGGCCGTCAAACAGCCAGCCCATGCCTTCTTGTAATGGCGCGCCCACGGTAAAAATAAACTGGAACAACAGAAATACCGATAACAGGAACAACGGCAAGCCCAGCCAAGGGTGCAGCAAGACTTTGTCCAGGCGGTCAGTCAGGCTGTGATTGAGTTGCAGCGGGAAATGCACAGTGCGGTCAATGATCTGGTGCATTTCCTGTTCAATCGCATTGTCCATTTCCAACTTGCTGGCAATGCTTTCCGGCGTCACCAGGTTGGGTTTCTCTAACAGGGTTTGAGCGGCCAGTTGCAACGCTTCCGGGCAGCCTTGACCATATTTGGCGCTGATGGTGCGTACCGGCAGCCCAAGCTGTTTGCTCATGGCTTCTGCATTGATAGTAATGCCTGCCCGTTTAGCCTCATCTTCCATATTCAACAGCAGCACGGCGGGTAATCCCAGCGCCCTGATTTGCAATGCCAGCGATAACTGGCGGTCAATCTGTGCGCTATTGAGGATGATCAGTACCAGGTCGACGGCATGGTGACTCAAGAAGTGCCTGACCACGTGTTCGTCATCAGAAAATCCATGCAAGTCATATAAGCCAGGTAAATCGACCAGCTCGGCAATATGGCCACCGAGCAGGATCTTTGCGCTCATTAAGTCGACGGTGATGCCAGGCCAGTTACCCACCCGGGCAGAGGCGCCACTTAAGCGGTTGAACAGGGTGGATTTGCCCGTATTAGGCATGCCGAGCAGGGCAACACGTTTCATGCAGAAGTCGCTTCAGTCTGGTTGGGAGTGATAGGGTGCAAGTGTATGGCTTTGGCATCCTGCAAGCGGATAATGACATCGGTTGAGCCGATGCGGACATGCAGCGGCCCATTAAATGCCGCCTGGCGGATGACTTCAAGCTGCTTGCCTGCGCGGAACCCTAAGGCGCTCAGGCGCTGTGATAAAGCCTGTTCCGCGTGGATGCGGTCAATGATGGCAGTTTGCCCAGGTTTTAGTGCGTCAAGATGCATGAGGGTGTTACAAATGAGAATAATTCTTGATTTTATCTTAGATTGCCCGGCAAAGAAACGGTTCTATGTGCGTGGATGATATTGCAGTGATTGCAATACGCCATATACAGACAATAAAAAAGCCAGTCTGGACTGGCTTTTTTATTGATTGCAGGGAATAAAGCTTATTTCTTCTCAAGCCCACTCACATCAATTTTTGCTTTGTCTTTCAGGCTCAACATGTATTTTTCAAGCTTGCGTTGTTGCAATGTACGCTCGATGCCTTCTTGTACCTTCTCGTATGGAGGCGCTTGCAGTGCGCGGGTATCCACCAGTTTGATCACATGCCAGCCAAATTGTGATTGCACAGGCTCAGGTGTGGTTTCGCCTTTTTTCAGGCCGACCAACGCTTCAGCAAATGGCTTGACCATGCCTGCTGGAGAGAACCAGCCCAGATCGCCGCCTTTGTCTTTAGAACCTGGATCCTGTGATTTCTCTTTGGCAATTTTGGCAAAGTCAGTGCCTTTTTTCAGGTCAGCAATAATCGCTTTGGCTTCAGCTTCTGTTTTGACCAGAATGTGGCGTGCGTTATATTCCTTGTCGCCCAGTTCTTTTTTGTATTGCTCGTAACCTTCTTTTTTCTCAGCATCGGTCACCGGGTTTTTACGGATGAAGTCAGCCAAAAATGCGTTGACCAGCAACTTGCGGCGGGCGAGTTCTTCGCTGGCAATGAAATCTGGCTGTTTATCGATGCCCGCTTTTTGTGCTTCCTGGTAAGCCAGCTCAGAGCCAACCAGTTCGTTGACCACGGCGGCTTTCATGCCATCATTGGCTTTCTGGCCGGTACGGGCTTCGGCATCTCTCAAGATGAACTCTACCCAGGTTTTTTTAATCGGTTTGCCGTTGACAGTGGCAATTGCATCGGCATCCGCCGCATACACATGTGGCAGTGCGCTAAAGCAAGCAATCGCCAACATTACTTTCAAAAATTTCATGCAATATCCTTAAATATAACGATTTGAATTGGTGCGATATTAAAAAACAGGATTGTTTCAAATAAATGACTCATCAGTCGATAAGGCGTGAATACTGAGCGCGTGTATGCGATGAGGCATTAAATCTTGCAAACATTGATATACCATGCGATGGCGCATTATCTGTGATTTTCCTGAAAATAGCGAGCTTTTTACCTTGATGGTGAAATGCCCGCCTCCCGTGTTTCCAGCGTGTCCGCGGTGCAGATCGCTGTCATCCTGAATGTCCAGTTGTTCGGGCGCCAGCGACTGCAGGCGCTGTTCAATTTCTGCCTTGAGCATTTAGGGCAAGGTCTTTCTGAATGGCTTGACCAGCACCTGTCCGTATACCCCAGCATGTACGAACGGGTCGTCATTGGCCCAGTCGGTGGCGGCTTGCAATGATTCAAACTCTGCCACAATCAGGCTACCACTAAAGCCTGCTTCGCCAGGATCTACGCTGTCAATAGCGGGTAGTGGGCCTGCCAAAATCAAGCGGCCTTCACTTTGCAAATGTTGCAGCCTGGCCAGATGGGGCGGCCGATGCTGCTGGCGCAACGCCAGGCTGTTGGGTGTATCTTGTGCATAAATCATGTAGAGCATGGCGGTTTTCTCTTAGTCAGGCGGAAGGCGTGTTTTGTTCAATCCAATGGTCTTTCAATGCAAACACCTGCACGATAATAAAGACAAACATCAGGCTGGTGGCGCCAAACAGTTTGAAGTTGACCCAGTTTTCTTCGCTGAAGTGAAACGCGACATAGAGGTTCAACACGCCCATGCCGATCAGGAATGCAATCCAGCACAGGTTCAGCCTGTCCCAGATCGCCAGCGGCGGAGCCATCATTTTGCCCAGCATGCTTTCAATCAGGTTGCGTTTGAGCGCGTAACGGCTAAACAGCAACACCAGGGCACCTATCCAGTAGATGGCAGTGGGTTTCCACATGATGTAGGTTTTGTCATGCAGCAACAGGGTAATGCCACCCAGAACCGTGATCACTGCACCATTGATCATGAGCATCTTGTCTATTTTGCCGCGCTTGATCCATAGCACCAGCATGAGCACCAGGGTGCTGATCATGGCGACGGCGGTCGCAGTGAAAATACCGGCTTTTTTGTAGGCAATAAAAAAGAGGATGACGGGTAGTAAATCGGTAATGACTTGCATGACTGGCTTCAGGGATCTGAATTCCTGCTATCTGTGAGGGCACTATTTTGCTATGATTTCTGTCGAAATGTAAAGTTTGTACGATTTGTCGTGCATCCCTTCTCAATTAGCGGTGTCATCCTATCCATCATGTCAGTTCCCATCGATTTACATTGCCACTCCACCATGTCGGATGGCTTACTGAGCCCCGAAGAGCTGGTGGCGCATGCCGCCGGTAAAGGCGTGCGGGTGCTGGCGCTGACCGATCATGATGAAGTGAGCGGGTTGGCACGGGCAAGGGCAGCGGCCGAACAGCATGATATTTCTTTTATTAATGGCGTCGAAATTTCGGTAACCTGGAAAAAGCGCACCTTGCATGTGGTGGGCTTGCGGGTGGATGCGCAAAATGCCGCCTTGCTGACTGCTTTTAAAGAGGTACGTGAAGGCCGTGATGGACGTGCCCGGCAGATTGCAGAAGGCCTGGCCAAGGCAGGCATCGCCGGTGCTTACGAGGGTGCCAAAGAGATTGCCGGTAACAGCGTCATGACTCGCAGCCATTTTGCCCAGTTTATTGTGAAACAGGGCCATGCGAAAAATATCAAGACCGTATTCAAGAAATATATGGTGAAAGGCAAGCCCGGCTATGTCAATCACGAGTGGATGAGCCTTGAGCAGGCGTTGACCTTGATTCGCGACAGCGGCGGGGTGGCGGTATTGGCCCATCCTGGCCGGTATGACCTGGGGTTTGTGAATATGCATTTGCTGCTCAATGAGTTCAGGAACCTGGGCGGTGCCGCGATTGAAGTGGTGACAGGCAGCCATCAACCTCCGCAATATGACCAGTTTGCCAAATTGGCGCACCGCTTTGATTTAAAGGCCTCGCAAGGCTCTGATTACCACGGGCCAGGCTTGTCTTATATGGAGATGGGCCGCTTGCCAGCCTTGCCTTCTGGCTGCGTGCCTGTATGGCAGGATTGGCCGGAAGCCAGTCGCTTACAATAGTTTTCCTATGGCACAGTATTTCATTATTCACGCGGAAAATCCGCAGACCAGACTGATCCAGCAAGCCGTGCAATTACTCAAGCAAGGCGGCGTTCTGGCCTGTCCCACGGATTCCAGTTATGCACTGGTTTGCCTCATGGAGTTCAAGGACGCGCAAACGCGTATTCGCCGCTTGCGTGGGGTGGACGACGAACATCCGTTCACACTGATCTGCCGTGACCTGGCTGAGATTGGCACGTATGCCAAAGTCAATAATAGCCAGTTTCGCCTGCTGAAGGCGCTCACGCCTGGCGCATACACTTTTTTGCTTGAAGCCAGCCGAGAAGTTCCGCGCCGGTTACACCATCCCAAACGCAGTACCATCGGCCTGCGTGTGCCCAAACATATCGTGGTGCAAGCCTTGCTGGAGGCCTTAGACTCGCCTATGCTAAGCATGACCTTGCAGCTGCCAGGCGACGAAACGCCTATGTCGGTAGGCTGGGAGATCCGCGAAACCCTGGAGCATCAGATTGATGCTGTGATAGATAGTGATATTGTGCATGTTGGCGCGACCACTGTGCTGGATTTGACTGAAGACCCACCTGAGCTGGTGCGCGCGGGTGTCGCACCCTGGCCTTAATGTTTTTTTGGAAGTATGTAGGATGGAAGAACTCACCGTAGTACAAAAAATTGCCGCGTATGCCTTGCCGATCTTGTTTGCGATCACCGTGCATGAGGCGGCGCATGGCTATGCAGCCAAATATTTTGGCGACCTTACCGCCGAGCGCATGGGCAGGATCACCCTCAACCCGTTCAAACATATTGATCCCATTGGCACGATTCTGCTGCCTGCCTTGAGCATTATGCTGGGTGGGGTCTTGTTTGGTTGGGCCAAACCCGTGCCCGTCAATTTTG
The DNA here is from genome assembly GCA_936943315.1 of uncultured Methylophilus sp. Lineage (GTDB taxonomy): Bacteria > Pseudomonadota > Gammaproteobacteria > Burkholderiales > Methylophilaceae > Methylophilus. The sequence goes on from CAKZJM010000216.1 coordinate 5,563, forward strand.
GCCAATTGCGGCGGCCAAAACAGGACATGCTCTGGGTTGCACTGGCAGGCCCGGCCTCCAATTTTGTCATGGCGGTCTGCTGGGGATTGCTGCTGGCAAGGGTTGGGCTGTTTCCTGAATCCTCTCAAGCCTACCTGTCACAGATGAGCCTGGCAGGCATACAGATCAACCTGGTGCTGCTGGTATTAAATCTGTTCCCTTTGCCGCCGCTGGATGGTGGCCGCATTGCCGTGAGCCTGTTGCCCATGAAAGCCGCCATCAAGTTCGCCCAGATCGAGCGCTATGGCATGTTTATCCTGATCGCTTTGTTATTTACCGGCATTCTGGGCATGTTGCTGTCGCCCGTATTGCGGTTTTTTCAGCAGTTATTGACGGTCATCATCATGTAAAAATGCTTGAGCAGCCAGTGGCTGCTCAAAGGCTGAATACATCGGGGCGTTAATGCTTGATGGCGTCCAATGTCAGTTTGCTAGGCACATGATCCCGCTCCGATTTCACGCTCGCTGGATTGGCAATGGCGATGCGTTCCTGGTTAACGCCTGAGGCCACTAAGGCTTGTTGAATCGCTGTCGCACGGGTAGTCGCCAGCGCCTGTAACTCAGCTTCTGTGACGGGTATGGTGGTGGTCAGGGTTTCCTGAGCCTGCTCGTAAAACCCGGCAGGGGTCTTTTCAAGTTTTGAAGCCAACCGTTTAAGCAGGCCCTTGTTGGTTAAACGGTCATGCAATGTTTTGATAGCAGACTGCACTTTGGGGTTGTTGAGATCAATTGGCCCAGGTGCCTGGCCTGCTTCCAGTTTCACGCCAACTTCTTCTGCGACTTGTTTGCGCAAGGTGGTTTCCTGAATAGCGCGCGTATCTGCCGCAACATCATAGCCTGGCACGACGCCCAGTTTGAGTTGCTGGCGTTTGCTGAGCGCGGTGCTCATGGTGTGCAGTTTTTCCAGTTCTGGCGGCAGAAGGGTTGCGCTGCCAGCATCAAAGGTAATCGCTTCGAGTTTTTCACCGCCGCCAAACAGTTTACCCAGTGCGCTAAATGGCGCCGTCACAATTTTGGTCAACACATTGGTAAACGCTTTCCACAGGATGCCACCCAGGCTAAATTTAGGGTCATCCAGGCTACCGCTGACCGCTAAATCCAGGTCAATCACACCATCACTGTCTTCAAGGATGGCGATGGCCAAATCAAGCGGCAAGTTAGCCGCATCTTTGCTGTCAACGCGTTCCCCCAAGGTTAATTTATTAATGACAAATTTGTTTTCGCCAGCCAGTTTGCGTTGTTTGATGTTGTATGCGAGGTCGACAGAGAGTTTGCCGGATTCAATCTTGCGCCCGGCAAATTTGCCTGAATAAGGCGTCAAACGGTTCATTTCCAGGTTGGTGAATGCCAGCTTGATGTCGGTAAATTCGGTGGTTTTAAATGGCTGTAGTGAGCCGCGGATACGCGCTGCGCCATAATCGTCAACCTTGCCGTCCATTTCAACTTGTGCCGTAGAGGCCGGGTTGCTGGAAATGCCATTGATGACGCCACCCAGACTATGAATATTGGTGCCAAATGGTTGCGGCAATGACAGGTCAGCAAATTCGAGTTCGGCATTGTCAATGCGCACACTATCAATGCCGACTGGGAAACTGCTTTCCTGAGCCGCGCTCGCGGTGTTGGTCACTGCCGTCTGTTTGCCAGTTGCTGGCGGTGGGGTAGTTTTATTTTTGTCTGTCGGTGAGTTGCTGGCGGGCGCCGGGCTGCGCATGAGCTTGGTCATGTTCAAGCTGCGGTCCGGGTAAATAATAAATTTGGTTTGCGGTTTGCTGAATGTCAGCGTGCTGATCTGCAATTTATTCGGTGCCAGCGAAAGCGCCAGTCCATCGCCCTGTAATTTCTCCCAGCGCAAGAATGGTTGTTGACTGTCTTCTTCGATAATCGATAATTGGTTGACGCTGAAGCCGCCATCAAACCTGGTGGCGCCATTGGCCGATTGTTGCAATTTACCTTGCAGGCTGGCGGCCCCATTTTCAAGCCGCAACAATGCCACTTGCTGGATATAGGGCGCAAACGGTTTCAGGGATAGGTCAGTGAGTGCGCATTGCAACTCAGTTTTAAATGGGGCCGCAGCCAATTTTCCCTGCATCTTGAATTGACCGCCTTGCTTGATGTTGAAGCCCGCTTTCACAGGCAGCAGGCGTGACATGTTCTGGCTGAGGTCGGTCAGTTCGATATTGCCATCCACGACATCCATGACAACGGGTGTCGGCGTGGATTGATCCTCCACATGAACCTCTGCCTGTTGCAAGGCCAGCCGATTCAGGTTGAAGCTCCACGGTTGAGCATTTTGGGGAGCCGGGGGCGAAGTAGAAGAGTGCTGTGCCGAGGTTGCCGGCGCAGGGCTG
>CAKZJM010000217.1 GCA_936943315.1 uncultured Methylophilus sp.
GAGTCATTCAGCGAATACCAAAACTCTATGTGGACAGTTGGTGCATACCACCCTCTGACCAAGCACCTGAATCTGGTTGCTGAGTACTCTACAGCTAAATCTGAAGTAAACAACAGAAGCACTGCTGATTTAGACGGTAAGTCCAAAACTGTTTCTCTGGGCGCTATCCTGTTCTTCTAGTTTAATTGCAGTTTAACTGCTTAAATTTTGAAGTAAGAAAAACGGCAACTTCGGTTGCCGTTTTTTATTGAGTAAATACGTAGAAAGTTTTGCTATGAAGCTTTATCCTGTGACTGTGATTTCCGATTTTTATGAAAATCCTGATGAAATCAGAAAATATGCATTGGCTCAAAAATACACTTATTGCCACCAAATGAAAGACATTGAGTATGTTTTTCCTGGCAGCAGAACTAAGGAGCTGAGAGAGCTTAGTCAATCACTCTACGAGAAGATATGTAAAAAGCTGATTAGCGTGTTTCATATCCCAGAGCATGATGTCATGCGTTGGCAAATTAATACAAGTTTCCAAATTGTTGAAGATGAGTATGGGCATGGCTTGATTCATCAGGATCAGAATACTGTTTTTGCGGGAGTGCTTTATTTAACGCCTGATGCCCCACTTAATTCAGGAACGTCTTTGTTCAGGAAGAACAAAAACTATAATGAAGATTTATATTGGAAAAAGATTAAGGAAAATGACGAGCGATTCAAGCGCAAAGAGCCAATAGATTTTAGCTATCACGAAATGTTTGATGAAGTCGTGCGCGTGAATAACGTATATAACTCATTAATACTTTTTGAAGGTGATATTCATCATTGCGCCAACCAGTTTTTTGGAAAAACGAAACAGGATTCACGACTGGCACAAGTGTTCTTCATCACAAAAATTGATGCAAATAAGGAAAGTTCTTTCCCGTTGTTACGAGTAAAAAATCAACCGCTTTAATCATCTATCCCCAATTCCTGAATTTTACGCGTCAGCGTATTTCGACCCATGCCTAACTGATTGGCTGCCTCAATGCGGCGGCCATCGGTATGGGCAAGCGCTCGCGTAATAAGTATGCGTTCAAATTCCTTGGTTTTCGCATCCAGGATGTTGGTTTCACCACGATTGAGGGCATCGGTGACTTCTTGAGCGAGTGCTTCTTGCCATGAGCCGCCGGTGTTGTGTTTGCCAGTGTCTTCTTTGAGTTCTGGCGGCAGGTCGTTTACGTCTACATTTTGGCCTGGAGCCATCACGGTGAGCCAATGACAGACGTTTTCCAACTGGCGGACGTTGCCGCTCCAGTTGACCGACATCAGGTATTTGAGTGCAACCTGTGATAGTTGCTTAGGTTCTACCCCTAGTTGTTGCGCGCTGTGTGCTAAAAAGTGTTTGGTTAGCAAGGGGATGTCTTCACGGCGCTCACGCAAGGGCGGTAAGCGTAGGCGGATGACGTTTAAGCGATGGAACAAGTCTTCACGGAACAAGCCTTGTTTGACGCGCTCTTCTAGGTCTTGGTGCGTTGCGGCGATGACGCGTACATTCACCTTAATGGGTTGGTGACCACCGACACGGTAAAACTGTCCATCGGATAGCACGCGCAATAAGCGTGTTTGTAGGTCTGCGGGCATGTCACCGATTTCGTCCAGGAAGAGCGTCCCATTATCCGCTTGTTCAAAACGGCCTCTTCTAGCGGCGGCGGCGCCGGTAAACGCGCCGCGTTCATGACCAAACAATTCGGATTCCAGCAGGTCTTTAGGGATGGCCGCGGTGTTAATGGCAATAAAGGGTTTGTCAGCGCGCGGGCTATGTTTATGCAAGGCACTGGCCACTAATTCTTTACCACTGCCGGACTCGCCATTAATCAGCACGGTAGAGTGTGAGCGGCTCAGGCGCCCAATCGCGCGGAATACCTCCTGCATGGCAGGCGCCTGGCCGATGATTTCCGGTGAGGGGCCGCTATCTTCTACGGTTTCTACCGATTGGCGCATGCTTTCTTCCACAGCTCGTTTGATGATTTCAATCGCCTGGTCTACATCGAAAGGTTTGGCCAGATATTCGAATGCGCCTCCTTGAAAGGCGGCTACCGCACTTTCAAGATCTGAGTATGCGGTCATGATGATGACGGGAATGTCTGGATAGCGCTGTTTGACCTCAGAGAGAAAGTCCAGCCCCGAACCGTTGGGCATACGGATGTCGCTGACAATGACCTGCGGTTGTTCGCGGTTTAATGCGTTAAGGGCTTCAGCAGGGGAGGAGAAGGTTTTGAAATCAAAGTCGGTTCGCGCCAGGGCTTTTTCAAACACCCAGCGAATTGATTTATCGTCATCTAAAATCCAGATTGGCTTCATAGCTATTCTCGTATTATTGTGCTGATTTTAATTGCGTACTTTCAATAGGTAGCAATATATGGAAAGTGGTTTTACCTGGCTGTGAATCACAATCAATCATGCCGTGGTGTTGTGTAATAAACGTTTGTGCCAGCGCCAGTCCTAGCCCAGTGCCACCTTCGCGGCCAGAAACCAATGGATAGAAAATACGCTCTTTGATGCCAGCGGGAATGCCGGGGCCGTTATCAATAATTTCTAAATGGATGCCAACACGGTAGCGTTTTCTGGCCAGCGTGATCTGCCGCTCAGCGCGGGTGCGGAAGGTAATGCTGGCGTGTTCGGTTTGGCTTTGCTGCATGGCTTGCGCAGCATTGCGCGCAATATTCAGGACTGCTTGAATGAGCTTCTCCCTATCACCAATCATTTCTGGCAAACTGGTATCGTAGTCGCGGATGACGCGGATATGATTGGGCGATTCGGCCAGCAGCAGGCTGCGTACGCGCTCCAGCACTTCATGAATATTGGTGGGCTCGTACTTGGGGACTCTGTGCGGAGCCAGCAAGCGATCCATCAGGCTATGCAAGCGGTCAGCCTCTTTAATGATGACCTGGGTATATTCTTTAAGGCTAGGTTGCGGCAACTCGAATTCCAGTAACTGTGCCGCACCGCGCAACCCGCCCAAAGGGTTGCGAATTTCGTGAGCCAGGTTACGTAACAGCTCTGAGTTGGCTTGCTGTTGGATGAGCATGCGTTCTTCGCGGGCAATGCGTAATTGCTGATCCATTTGCACAAACTCCAGAATCAACATATCTTCTGGCGATTGGTTAAACATGGTTGAAATCGGGGTCACGGTACAGGTGACCGCTGTGGTGTGGCCGCGTTGCGTAGTCAGGGTGAACTCGTGTTCTCTAAAAGGGCCTTGCGTTTGGATGGCATTGGTCACAGCCATCTGCAAAATTTCGCAATTCATGAACACGTCGTGAATATGCACTCCCTGGATTTGATTGGCACTAAAGGCGAACAGTATCTCTGCGCTAGAGTTGGCATAGGTGACAACCAGCTGGTTGTTGAGCAAAATAACTGCGGTTGCAATATGCTCTAAACCGCTAAATCCGTGGGGAGATTTCTGCACCATATCCTGGGTAATGTTAAAAAGAGTGAATCACGCCCTGTTTTAAAGCAAAAGCCAAGCCAATTCTTGCTCAATTGCAAAAGAGGCTAAAAAAATTACCAAAATGGTGCATTAAAGATTGAGTTCTTTATTGAGCAGTTCGATATTGCGTTCGTGAGCCTGAATTTCTGCATCTATCAAGCGCAGTTTTTCTTCATATTTTGCAACGTTTCTAAAGGTTTTGCCATTGGCCCCTTTATAGACTTCAGGGATATTCTGAGCCTCTTCGTATGACTGTTTGGCGCTCTCAAGTGCTTGTTTTTCTTGCGCTAATTCATTCATTAACAGTTCTTTGCGCTTTTGGTCACGCTGAAGCTGGGTCTGGTTATCCACCTTGGGGAAGTTGGTGGGCGAGGAGGCTTTGGTCGCAGATTTTTTTTCTCTGGCGGCTGGGGCTGGTTCGGTCGGCTGTGGACCACTAATAATTAATTCTGCCTTGCTATTTTTCTCCGGCTTGATGTTGGTGTAAGTCGTCACGCCATTCTTATCGGTATATTTATAAATGTCTGCCCAGCTAGCAATTGAAGTCAGCGCACACAGCAAAATGCAAAAAAGTCTTTTCATGGCAACAGTTTAGAGTAGATGATTAAGGGAATCAACGGCTCGCGGATTGAAAAGTTGACGAGCAGCCATGCACATAAAAAAACAGGGCAGCCAAGGCTGCCCTGTTTTAGTGCAATCTTTCGATTAGCAAGAGTAGTACAGACCGAACTCAACTGGGTGAGGTGTCATGCGCAGTTTAGTCACTTCGTCCATCTTCAATGCAATGTATGCATCGATGAAGTCATCAGAGAAAACACCGCCGCGTGTCAGGAACTCACGGTCTTTGTCCAAGTGCTCCAGTGCTTGATCTAGTGATGAACACACGGTTGGGATCAATGCATCTTCTTCTGGTGGCAAATGGTACAAGTCTTTAGTGGCTGGTTCACCTGGGTGAATCTTGTTCTGAACGCCGTCCAAACCTGCCATCATCAAGGCAGCGAATGCCAGGTATGGGTTAGCGGTTGGATCTGGGAAGCGAGCTTCAATACGGCGTGCTTTATCGCTGTGTACGAATGGTACGCGGATAGAAGCAGAACGGTTTTTAGCTGAGTAAGCCAGTTTTACTGGGGCTTCAAAGCCTGGAACCAGGCGTTTGTAGGAGTTTGTGCCTGGGTTGGTGATCGCATTCAAGGCACGTGCGTGCTTGATGATACCGCCAATGTAGTACAGAGCGAAGTCGCTCAGGCCAGCGTAGCCGTTGCCTGCAAACAGGTTTTTGCCGTCTTTCCAGATAGACTGGTGTACGTGCATGCCTGAACCGTTGTCGCCAACGATTGGTTTTGGCATGAATGTCGCTGTTTTGCCGTAAGCGTGAGCGGTGTTCAATACTACGTATTTCAAGATTTGAGTCCAGTCGGCACGTTGAACCAAGGTGCTGAATTTAGTACCGATTTCGCACTGACCAGCAGTGGCAACTTCGTGGTGGTGCACTTCAACAGGCACGCCCAGCTCTTCTAAAGTCATCACCATCGCAGAACGGATGTCCTGGAATGAGTCGACAGGTGGCACTGGGAAGTAGCCGCCTTTAACCGCTGGACGGTGGCCAGTGTTGCCGCCTTCGAATTTGTCGCCTGATGCCCAAGCGCCTTCTTCGGAGTTGATTTTTACGGAACAGCCTTGCATGCCGGCATTCCACTCAACGCTGTCAAAAATGAAGAATTCTGGTTCTGGACCGAAGAATGCAGTGTCGCCCAGGCCGCTGGATTTCAGGTAAGCTTCAGCGCGTTTTGCCAGGGAACGTGGGTCACGGTCGTAACCTTTGCCGTCTGTCGGGTCAACCACGTCACAAGTCAGCACCAGGGTTGGTTCGTCAAAAAACGGGTCGATAAATGCAGTCGTTGGGTCAGGCATCAATTGCATGTCTGAAGCTTGAATGCCTTTCCAGCCAGCGATTGAAGAACCGTCAAACGCATGGCCTTCAGTAAATTTATCTTCGTCGAAGTGAGAAACAGGCACGGACACGTGTTGTTCTTTACCTCTGGTGTCGGTAAAACGGAAATCAACAAATTTGATGTCGTTTTCCGCAACCAATTTCATTACGTTTGCAACGGACATTACATTCTCCTCAGTGATCAAGGTCTAAAGTGGTTCAAGTGGTGCACGCAAAAAAACGGGACATGTTGCGGATGTCCCGAAACGTGAGCAAGGTAAAACAACTGGATAGTGGGTATCCGGCAAGATCACCGAATCCCGTAAAATCTCAATGTGTAATATTAGCAGGAAGCATGCCACCCCAAAATAACCATTTTGCATGGTTAAGGAATATCTTGCATAAAATTATAAAAACACATTGCACTAATAATGTGCATTGCAACAAATTGAGCACCAAAAAAGTGCATTGTGATTTCATTATGCTTTCACAGGTATACTCGCCGTTTTGATATCTAAGTTAAGAAGGTGTGATTTGGAAGTCGCAGAAAAAATTTTGAATCAGGCACAGGCGCGCGCTGCGCAAATGGGTTTGCCGTATGCAGGGGCCTTAACGCCAGCAGAGGCTTATGCACTGATCAGTCAAGATAGCAATGCCGTGTTGGTAGATGTGCGCTCACGTGCTGAATTAGAGTTGGTCGGGCGCGTCCCCATGGCGAGTCATGTGGAATGGGCGTTTTACCCTGGCATGGTCGCTAATCCCGAATTTGCTGCCCAACTGCAAGCGCAGATTGATGCATCGCGCACCGTGATTTTCATGTGCCGCACGGGCGGCCGTAGCCATAATGCCGCTTTGCTCGCGCAGCAATTGGGTTACAGCCAGGCGTATAACATGCTCGAAGGCTTTGAAGGGGAGGCGAACGAACATAAACAACGCACCTTAATCAATGGCTGGAAGCATGCCGGATTGCCCTGGACTAATTAATACACACGTATGGCTATTGAAAAATATGCAGTGATTGGCCACCCAATCGAGCACAGCAAGTCGCCTTTGATTCATCAGGCCTTTGCCAGACAGTTTAATAAGGCCATTGTTTACGAAAAGGTGTTGTCGCCGCTGGATGGATTTGATGCCACGTTGCAGCGATTGCGTGCCGAAGGCTATGTGGGCGCCAATGTGACTGTGCCATTTAAGTTTGAGGCGTTTAATGCCTGTGACACATTGTCTGCGCGTGCGCAGGCGGCGGGGGCGGTGAATACCCTCACTTTCAAGGGCGAAGCCATTGTTGGTGATAACACCGATGGCTGCGGGTTGGTCAATGATATTCTGACGCATCAACACACCTTGCTGGCCGGTAAAAAGGTCTTGTTGCTGGGCGCAGGAGGCGCGGCACAAGGCGCGGTGTTACCACTGCTGGAACAAAAGCCACTGCAACTGACGCTGGCAAACCGCAGTGTCGATAAAGTACAGATCATGGCGGACAGGTTTGCCTCTGCCGCGCATCAGACCACCTTGCAAGTGCGGACCTTTGCCGATGTGTCGGAAGCTTATGACGTCATCGTCAATGCCACATCGGCTGGATTATCCGATAGCCCTTTAGCGCTACCCACTGACATATTCCAGGCGGAGACTTTAGCTTACGACATGATGTATGGCCGCGAAACCCCCTTTATGCAACAGGCCCGTGGGGCGGGGGCGAGAGTGGCCGATGGTTTGGGCATGCTGGTTGAACAGGCTGCCGAGGCGTTTTTTCTCTGGCATGGGGTGCGCCCGGCGACAGCGCCTGTCATCCAGTCTATGCGTCAATCTTAGCACTCTGCAAATGAAACAAGCCATCAAACTTTTCTTTGGCATCCTGCTGTTATGGGTGCTGTTGTACCAGGTTTGGGTGCTGGGTCATATTTTGTGGTGGGTAGATCACAACCCAGACTCCACAGCATTTATGGCGGCACGTCTTGATGTCATGCAGGAGCGGCGTCCGGACGCAAAACTACAGCAGCAGTGGGTGCCTTATACGCGCATCAGCAATCACCTCAAACGAGCCGTCATCGCGGCCGAAGACAGCAAGTTTGTCGAACATGAGGGGTTTGACTGGGTGGGGATAGAAACCGCTTTCGAGAAAAACCTCAAGAAGGGCAAAATTGTCGCTGGTGGCTCCACCATCAGCCAGCAACTGGCAAAGAATTTGTTTTTATCCGGGCATCGAACACCCTGGCGTAAAGCACAAGAGGCCGTGATCACCTTTATGCTGGAAAAAATCATGACCAAACGCCGTATCCTGGAGATTTATTTGAACGTGATTGAGTGGGGTGAGGGCGTGTTTGGCGCGGAAGCGGCCTCACGTCATTATTTTCATCGCAGCGCCCAGGCGCTGGGGCCCGCCCAGGCAGCACGATTAGCCGCCATGATCCCCAACCCGCGGTTTTATGATGTTCATCGCAGTACACGTTACTTAAGCCGACATGCAGCCACCATACAGGCCCGCATGCGATTGGTGAAAATACCCTGACTTTAAGCGCTTGTTTAGCTGATTGAAGCCAAACACCACCACCTACAATATTTAATATAAATATTTGTATGTGGCCTAACCACATCCGTATTTAGATGCGCCATCACTTGATGGGCATTGGGGGCCGGTTGCATGTTGACCTTAGCCCTTTACAGCGAGATGTTTCACAAGGGTGTGAGGTAACGGCCAGTTTAACTGGCCGTATTTTTTAAATCTTCCTCACAAACGACTCCTATGCGGTGTCTGTTTTAAGCCGTGCCGATATCGAACATGGCATCCAGGTCCTGCTTGCGGTAAGTGCGCAGTGACAGCATGGTTTCAGTGCGAACAATCCCATTGACCGCCGCGAGCGCATGCGTGACGAGCGCAGAGAGCGCTTCTGGCCCACTCACCTGAATCACCGCCACCAGATCATATTGCCCACTCACTGAATAGACTTCGGCCAACTGCGGCATCGCAGCCAGCTGTTCCGCTACCGAGGCAATCTGCTGGCGCTCAGCGTTTACCAGCATAATACAAGTCATCATAAGACCTCCAGCTTAAAGTCTCCGCCAATGTGCGGCGGAGAGTGCGCCACTCAAACGGTTTTTGTCTGCACCTGCATCTTTGGGCTACTGGGCTGATGCCGCTTTAGTAATGCTGTGTGCAAATACTGAAAGTCTGCCGGATCTATCGGCAAAAACCATTGCTTGAAGCGGGTGGCAACACCTAGCGGCAGTCGCATATCGGCTAACAGTTCGTCAATGTGATGCAAAGAGAAGGGGATGATATTGGTGCCTTTGGAGTGCTTGCCCTCGGTGCGCGCTTCCATCCACGCCAGGCGCTCTTTGATGGTGCTGCGCTGAACATCTGCAGGGGGCAGCTTCATCTTGCCGCCAATCCAGTCTGCCAGCCAGTAAGCGCCCACTTCGGCATTCAGCTGGCTAAAGAAAGAAGAGTTATACCCATTAAACGCGAGGCCAGGCATGCCTACCGGGGTCATTGAGCGATACAGCACGAAATTACCTTCTGCATCGGTGACATGCTGCATCACATCCTGGTTTAGAAACGGTACCCGTTGATGCCAGCCAGTTCCGCAAATCACAATATCGGCGGGTAAGCGGCGGCCATCGCTCAAATGTGCATAGCGGACCCCATGCTCTACGCTAAAGGCGGTAATGCTATTTTCCTTGGCAACTGCAATATGGCCAGCCTCCACACTTTCAAAAAAGCCTTCTGTCACCAGGCTCACGGTGCTGCGCGCAATCGATTCCAGCGGCTGGTCAGGCTTCAGGCCTAATTTTTCGAGGCGGCACTGGCGGTTGATGACCCACTGCACCTGGTTGAGCATGCTGTTGCGGATCGGCTTGCCGATGCCGTGCAAAAAGCGCTCTATGCCTTTGAGGCGGATATATTTAAACAGGCCTTCGCCCATGCGCGTCAAAAACAGGTATTTGTAATTGAGCACGTTCATCAGGCGTTTTGGCACTTTCCAAATCAAATGTCGCGCCACCACTGTAGTGCTGGCAGCTTGCTGGCAAACCGCCTGTGCCACATCGGTAGACGATTTGCCGTAACCGACGATCAGCACATGTTTCCCTTTGGCATCAGCCAGCTCCTTGAATTCGCTGGTGTGACAAATGCGGCCGCCAGCAGCGGTAAACGCTTCTGACCCTGGATAGTCTGGAATCATGGGCTGTGAAAAAATCCCGTTACAGACAATCAGGAAGTCAAAGTGCCGTGTCTCCTCCTCTTTGCCTGCGGCGTTGACGGTGAGTTGCCAGCCATTGCCCACTGGCTGCGCGGATTTCACTTCGGTATTCAATGCCAGCAAGTGGGCAAACTTGAAGTGCTTGGTATAGGCATCCAGATAGTGCTGCACCTGCTCGCCACTGGGCCATTCAGGATAGTGCTTGGGATAGGGGAAGTCTGAAAAGGCATAAGTGGACTTCACATTTTGCGTGGTCAGATTGGGATAGCGCCTGGACGCGCTCCATACCCCGCCGACATCGGCTTCTTTCTCAAACACCGTGACCTGGTGACCAAAAGCGGTCAGCACTTTTGCTGTACTCAAACCGGCAAACCCGGCACCCACAATCGCAATATTCATACGGTTTCCTTTGTGCTTAAAAATGCATACAGGGCCTATCCCTGCATCGTCGGGTGCAGTATTGAGCGAGCCAAGGTTGCCGACTATCCACAAACTGCCTGCACTATCCGCGTTCGGCAACAACTTGCATGGGCGCTGCATTTCGCTGCGCAATACGGATAGTGACTGCATGGAGCGGATAGCCCCGCCGTCTGCGCTGCGAGAAAGTAGCAACCACAACGAAGGCAATCCATGGCCTTCACCTTTCAATCGAGTAAGCGAGACGAACAATGGGAAAGATGATAGAAATCAGCGCGCAATCTCCAGCCTTTAAAGGCTATCTGGCGTTGCCTGCCAGCGGCAGCGGCCCTGGTTTAGTGTTATGCCAGGAAATCTTTGGCGTGAATGCCAATATGCAGGCGATGGCAGACCTGTATGCCGAAGAAGGCTATATGGTGCTGGTACCGGATTTGTACTGGCGTTTACAGCCTGGGATCAGTTTGACTGATGCAGCAGAGGATATGCCAGCCGCACTCGGCTATTACCAGCGTTTTGATGAAGCCAGCGGCATGCAGGATGTGCAGGCCGCCATCACCTGTCTGCGCAACCTGCCTGGCTGTAGCGGGCAAGTGGGGGTGATGGGCTATTGTCTGGGTGGCAAGCTGGCCTATCTGGCGGCCAGCCAGACTGATGCCGATGTGGCGGTCGGCTACTACGGCGTGGGCATCGAGCAGGCTCTGCCTGCCATGGCAGCGCTGACCTGTCCGCTGCTGTTACATATCGCCGAGCTGGATACCTTTTGTCCACCTGCTGCGCGCGAGGCCATCCTAGCCGCAGCCGCTACTCAGCCACTGGTTAAAACCCAGGTCTATCCTGGGATGGACCATGCCTTTGCCCGTGTCGGTGGCGCGCACTACCATGCGCCTTCGGCCCAGATGGCCTACAGCCGAACGCTGGGGGCCTTGCGCAAGGCCATCGGCCCCGATTATGACCTGAGCGCGATTGCAGATCTCCATTTCGCACTCGAATTTGCCACACGCGATGCTGACGCCACCATGACCACCATGGTCGCCGAGCCGTATGTCAATCACGTGCCCACCATGACTGGCGGCGTTGGTTACGCCATGTTGCGCCGTTTTTACCAGCATCATTTTATCCATAACAACCCGCAAGACATGCAAATGACCCCAATCTCGCGGGTAGTGGGCGCCGACCGTATGGTGGATGAATTTGTGCTCAGTTTTACCCACGACTGTGAAATCGACTGGTTGTTACCCAATGTGGCGCCGACTGGTCGCCGTATTGAGATTCCCATGCTGGTGGTAGTCACCTTCCGCGGAGACAAGTTATACAACGAGCATATTTATTGGGACCAGGCCAGTGTGCTGGTGCAGGCGGGCTTGCTCGATCCGGCGCTGGTGCCCGCCATCTGTGGCGTAGAGCAGGCGCGCAAGCTGCTGGATCCTGCCCTGCCTTCCAACACGCTGATGGCCAACTGGTCACGCAGCGCCAACGCATGAGGTGCGCCATGAAAGGGATTGCAAACAAAGTCGTGATCATTACCGGGAGCGCCACCCTGATCGGTGCCGCCGTGGTACAGGCCTTTTTTGAAGCAGGCGCCAAGGTGGTGGCGGTGGATATTGATGCACGAGGCGCTGAGGTGGCGTCGGCTATCAGCCCACAGATTCTGTTTCAGCAGACCGACATCAGTGACGATGCCGCCTTGCAGCAACTGGTGGCCACTACACAGCAACAGTTTGGTGGCATCGATTTTCTGGTCAATCTGGCTTGCAGCTATGTCGACAACGGTTTTGCCGCCAGCCGTGCCGACTGGCTACACAGCTACAACATCAATCTGGTTAGCAGCGTCATGCTGGCCAAAGCGTGCCATGCCGCTATGTGCGCCCGTGGCGGCGGTGCCATCGTGCATTTTTCCAGTATTTCCGCCAACGCTGCGCAAACCGGACGCTGGTTGTATCCGGCCACTAAGGCGGCCACCGAGCAACTGATGCGCAGCATGGCACTGGATCTGGCCACCGACAACATCCGTGTCAATGCGGTGGCACCTGGCTGGATCTGGTCTCGCGTCATGGACGAACTCACAGGCGGTAACCGCGAAAAAACCGATGCCGTGGCCGCGCCATTCCATATGCTCAAACGCGTCGGTGACCCACACGAAGTGGCAGATGTGGTGCTGTTTTTGTGCTCCGACCATGCCTCGTTTGTCACCGGTGCCGTCTACGCCGTCGATGGCGGCTATGGCGCACTGGGGCCAGAGCAGGGCGAGCCTGCGATTCCAAAGTTAGCGAGTTAAAGCGGTTGTTAACCAATCACCAGAATGATTTTTTAAGTATTTTTTGAAAGGACTTTAAGATGCAAATGCGCACCCTCACTTTGGCCATGCTGGCCGCAACCACACCGCTGCTGGCTCAAGCCTACGACCTGCCAGCCGTCAACCTGGGGTTTACCAGCTTTCTCGATGGCGCCCCGCCTGCGGGCAATGGCTGGTACTTTACCCAGTATCTTCAGCAATACCATGCCGACAAATTCAAGGATAACAGTGGCGACAGCCTGGCCTTGCCTAAACCCAAGGTCGATGTCACCGTCAGTTTGTCGCAAATCCTCTATATCTCCGACATCAACGTGGCCGGGGCTAATCTCGGGCTGGACGTGATTGTGCCGGTAGTGAGTCCGCACACCAGTTATGGTGCCTCTAACAGCGCGTTTCCCAAGGCGGGGGACAGCGGAGTGGGTGATTTGCTGATCGGGCCATTTTTACAATGGGCGCCCATCATGGGCGAGCAAGGCCCCAAATTCATGCACCGGGTCGAGTTGCAATTTATTCTGCCCACTGGCGAATACAGTTCCAAAAGCGAAATCAATCCTGGCAGCAATACCTGGTCATTCAACCCCTATTGGTCAGGCACCTATTTCTTTACCCCGGAATGGACAGCATCTGTGCGCGCCCATTATTTGTGGAATGGCAAAAACGATGACCCTAACCGGGGCTTTGAGGCGCTGGGGGCCAGAAATACGCGTGCCGGTCAGGCGTTTCATACCAACTTTGCTATGGAGTATGCGTTTACCCCGCAATTGCGCTTGGGCATTAACGGCTATTACCTCAAACAAACCACCGATACGCAAATGAATGGCGATGATGTTAAGGGTCGACGCGAACAGGTGCTTGCCTTAGGGTTGGGCGGCGTCTACAGCTTCTCTAAGGAGAACCACCTGATGTTTAACTTCTATGATGAGATGGCGGTAAAAAACCGCACTGAAGGTGAACGTTACAACCTGCGCTTTGTGCATCACTTTTAATTCGCCGAGGTCATCATGAATGCTATTCAAGCACAAGCCATCCAGTTTCAGCCTGGCAAATCCCAGCCCACAGAACCTTTGCTCAAGTTTCCGACTGAAGATGGTTCCCGCATTCCGTATGCGGTCTTCAGTTCACAAGCGGTATATGAGCTGGAGCAGGAACGTATTTTCCGCGGCCCGACCTGGAGTTTTTTGGGGCTGGAAGCTGAAATCCCAAATTCCGGTGATTTTAAAAGCACTTTTGTCGGCGACACGCCGGTGGTGATGACGCGTACCCAGCAAGGTGAACTGGCCGCCTGGGTTAACCGCTGTGCGCACCGTGGCGCCCAGGTTTGCCGTCAGGCCAGAGGCAATGCCAGCGAGCACACCTGCGTCTATCACCAGTGGAGTTTTGACTGCGAAGGTAACTTGCAGGGTGTGCCATTCCGACGTGGCCAGAAAGGCATGGCGGGTATGCCCAAAGACTTTAATCCCAAAGAGCATGGCTTGAAACAGTTGCGTGTCGATAGCTACAAAGGCCTGGTATTCGCCACCTTTAGCGATAGCGTAGCGCCCTTGCCCGAGTATATCGGCCCGGAAATGCGGCCTTGGATAGACCGTATTTTCCATAAACCGATTGAGTACCTGGGTTGCACCCGCCAATACTCCAAATCTAACTGGAAGTTGTATCTGGAGAACGTCAAGGATCCCTACCACGCCAGCCTGCTGCATCTGTTTCATACCACCTTCAATATTTTCCGGGTGGGCATGAAGGCACGTTCGATTCCCGATGCCACGCATGGCTTGCACAGCATTATCACGGCCACCAAAAACGAGGTGCAAACCGCGGAGGCCTACAAGGCACAAGCCATCCGGTCGTTTGACGAGGGTTTTCAGCTGAAGGATGACAGCCTGCTTGGCCAGATTCAGGAGTTTGACGAGCTGACCACCAACCATATCCAGCCTATCTTTCCGCAACTGGTGGTACAGCAAATCCACAATACGCTGGTGGCACGGCAGTTGCTGGCCAAAGGCCCCAATAATTTCGAGCTGATTTTCCACTTTTTTGGCTATGTCGATGACACGCCGGAACTGCGGGCCATGCGACTTAAACAAGCCAATCTGGTCGGTCCGGCAGGCTATATCTCGATGGAAGATACTGAAGCGACCGAACTGGTGCAGCGCGGCACCGTGCGTGACGGCGACGCCTACTCAGTGATTGAAATGAGTAAAGACCAACCTGACCAGCAGGACACGCTGATCACCGAGAGCCTGATCCGCCGTTTCTGGGTCGGTTATCAGCAACTCATGGGTTTTTAAGGAGTAGATACCATGCAAGAACTACAAACCTGGTTTGAAGTGCAACAGTTACAGCAAGCCTATATTGCGGCGCTGGATAACGACCAGCTGGAGCGCTGGCCACAGTTTTTTACCGAAGACTGCCACTACAGCATCGTGCCAAAAGAAAACTTCGATGCCGGCCTGCCTATCGGCATGATTTATTTTGATAACCGCAACATGCTGGAAGACCGCGTCACCTCTTTGCGCCATGCCAATATTTTTGAGAGCCATACTTACCGTCACATGACCTCTGGCCTGATTGTGCAAGCCAGCAATGACGATGAGGTGCAGGCCGAATCCAGCTACGTGGTGGTACAAACGTTGCAAAACGGTGAGTCACAGGTGTATCAGACTGGCCGTTATATCGACCAGATCGTGCGCACCGAGCAAGGCTGGCGCTTCAAGCGGCGGCAGGTGATTTATGACACCTCCCGCGTACAAACGTTGCTGGCGACCCCGATATGAGTACCGTCCATTTACACCGCTGGCTAGACATTGGTGCCGTGGAGGCATTTAGCGAAGATGAACCGGTCGCAGTGGAGGCGGGCGGTATGCAGATCGCTATTTTCCGGCTGGAAGATCAATTATTTGCATTGCATGATTTATGCACACACGGCGTCGCGCGGTTGTCAGAGGGCTATGTTGAAGAGGGGTGCGTCGAATGCCCTTTGCATCAGGGCTTATTTGATATTCGCACCGGCGCTGCCAAGTGTGCGCCGGTGACCGAGGCTGTGCGCAGTTTTCCCGTCAGGATACAAGAGGGGCGGGTACAGGTGGCGGTTGAGGCCGGGGCAGCGCCTGTGCAAGCGCAGCCAGCAGCGATAGAAGTGGTGTTATCCAGCGTAGACAAAGTGGCGCCGGATGTGGCGTTGGTGCGCATGCAACTGCCCGAGGCACATCCATTGAGCTACCAACCTGGCCAATACATAGACATCCTGCTGGGTGACCAGCGGCGTAGTTACTCCCTGGCCCAGGTGACATCGAATACGCTGGAATTACATATCCGCCATCTGCCGGGCGGGTTGTTTACAGACCAGCTGTTTCATCAGCTGACACCGGGTACCTCCTTACGTATTGATGGCCCGCATGGACAATTCACGCTGCAAGCCAGCCAGAAAC
Source organism: uncultured Methylophilus sp. (assembly GCA_936943315.1). Classification (GTDB taxonomy): domain Bacteria; phylum Pseudomonadota; class Gammaproteobacteria; order Burkholderiales; family Methylophilaceae; genus Methylophilus. Next base: position 15,731 of record CAKZJM010000217.1, read on the forward strand.
CTAAAATCATGGTGGCGACCGGCACCGGCTTTGCGCCGGTCAAGGCCATGCTGGAAGCGCTGATTGCTAACGGTAATGAAGTCCCGGTGACGTTGTATTGGGGTGGCCGCACCTTGCCGGACTTGTACCAACACAGCCAATGCCTGGATCTGGTCACCCGTTATCCCTGGTTTCATTATGTGCCGGTGTTATCTGCCGATATGCCTGCGCACTGGCAGGGTCGGCAAGGCTATGTGACGGATGCGGTTTTACACGATTGGCCAGAATTACAGCCGTTTGAGGTCTATGCCTGTGGCTCTCCGGCCATGGTGGCTGCTGCGCATGAAAGGTTTGTGGCGCATGGCTTGGCGTCCACGGCATTTTTTGCCGATGCCTTCTATTCGCAAGCTGACCGTAGGCAAGCCGCTTAAGCAGCAGTGTCTCGCTGGATGCGCCATCTGGAATGGATGGCCCAAGCGGTGACACAGGCTGTTTAATGTCTAAGTGATTTCCCCCTAAGCCTGTGCACATTTTCTGATGCTTGACCTGATTGTATGGCGTCATGCCAAGGTGGGTGCAGAATAGTCGTTAATGCCCCTGGCCAAAGCGTCGACTGGCAGAAGGCGATTCGCCAAAGCGTTTTTTGTAATCAATGGCAAAGCGGCCCATATGGTTAAATCCCCAATGCATGGCGATTTCAGTCACTGACAGGTGTGCATTTTGCTCAGACAATAACATTTCACGCACGCGGTCCAGCCGCACTTGCCGCAAGTAATCCATGGGGCTTAAACCACGGTAGCGCTGAAAACCTGCAAACAGTGTGCGTGCACTGACCCCGGCAATCGACGCCAGGGATTCTATGGTCATGCTGTCGGCGGTATGGGCATGGATATAGTCTTCTACCCGCTTGATATAGAACGGCGCAATATTGGTGACGGGGGCTTTCATACACAGGTTGTGGGGTTGGCCATACAGCAGGGCATTAAACAGGGTGGATTCAAATTGCTCAAACACGATAGGCTCACGCAACTGCGGATACGGGCTCTGCATATTGTCGGCCAGCATGCTCACCAGCTTTAAAAAATACTGTCCGGCCGAAGTGTCCAATTGCAAGTCAGGATGAAACTCCAGCGGTTTTTCCAGTTGTTGCAGCCCTAAGTGCTGCGCACAATGTTTGTCCAGCCGGGCGCGCTCTATGCGTAAAATAATATCTGCGCTGCCCGCTTCCCATTCAATTTCCAACGGCAAGGTCGGCGAGACCAGCGAGGCGTTGTCAGGTGTCGATAAAAAGCGGTGATTGCCGCAACGGATGGTGGAACTGCCATTCATCGGAATATGCACCAGAAAAAAATCATTCAGCCGGTCAGGGTCTATCACCACTTCGTGTTGGTACTGCAAGCGGTTGAGTGACAAGGCCCCCTGGCGCACATGATGCATGCTGGCAATGCCCTGTTCACGCCGGTCACGGATTTTAAGCCGATGTGGCTTGAAAATATCGCCCACGGTCTGTTGTACTTCATCCATGTCCGAAGAACAAAACAACCGATTGTCCTCGTTAAATAATGTCGTCTCCAACTGAGCAATCAGTGCCGAAACACTGCGATCAGTCCGGTTTGCTTGCTCCAATATAGTGCTACCTAACACAGTCATGGTGCGCCTCTCTCTTCCCTCTGGCCTGAGGTTCTGCAGTATCCGGATAGTGGCTGCGTTTTTTGGATAACATTCGCTATCTATCTGGATTAAAAAGAATTTTTTACTGTTATAGGCTTAAAGATAGCAAGATGCATACCATCCCTATGGAGGATGCCATGCAGAAAAAAGCCAGGCCTGCATAAGCAGGCCTGACGAGGGAATTGCATGTCGCTTAAATCAGGACTTGAGTTGTTTGAGTAGCGGGATGAGATAGCGGCCCGTGTAGCTGGCACTATTCTCTGCCAATGTTTCCGGCGTGCCTACCCCGACCACCAGGCCACCGCCATCTCCGCCTTCAGGGCCCATATCAATCAGCCAGTCAGCGGTTTTAATCACGTCCAGGTTATGTTCGATAATGACGACGGTATTGCCTGCATCACGCAAGCGGTGAATCACGTCGAGCAGCAACTGGATATCGGCAAAATGCAGGCCGGTGGTCGGTTCATCCAGAATATACAAGGTACGCCCGGTGTCGCGCTTGCTGAGTTCCAGCGACAGTTTGACACGTTGTGCTTCGCCGCCCGACAGTGTTGTGGCTGATTGACCAAGGGTAATGTAGCCCAGGCCAACATCCAGCAAGGTTTTCAGTTTGCGTTCGATCACAGGTTGCGCATTGAAGAACTGGTGCGCTTGCTCTACCGTCATCGCCAGTACTTCGTGAATATTTTTGCCCTTGAACTGGATTTCCAGCGTTTCGCGGTTGTAGCGCTGGCCTTTGCATACATCGCAAGGCACATACACATCCGGCAAAAAGTGCATTTCAACGCGGATGACGCCGTCACCCTGGCAGGCTTCGCAGCGGCCACCCTTGACGTTAAATGAGTAACGGCCTGGGCCATAACCGCGCGCGCGGCTTTCAGGTACGCTGGCAAACAGGTCACGAATCGGTGTGAATAAACCAGTGTATGTCGCCGGGTTAGAGCGTGGCGTGCGGCCAATCGGGCTTTGGTCAACGTCGACGACCTTGTCAAAAAATTCCAGACCTTCAATGCTGTCGTGAGCTGCGGCTTCGGTGGTGCTGCCATATAAATGCGTCGCGACCACGCGGTATAGGGTGTCATTAATCAGGGTAGATTTTCCACTGCCAGAAACGCCGGTCACACAAGTCAACAGGCCTACCGGAATCTCAATGCTGACATTCTTCAGGTTGTTGCCGGTAGCACCGTTCAGTTTTAACAAGCGCTTAGGGTCCGGTTGAGTGCGCGGCAGCTTGAAAGTGATTTGTTTTTTACCGCTGATATATTGCCCCGTCAATGAGTTCGGGTCAGCTTCAATTTGCGCAGGCGTACCAAAAGACACGATATTGCCACCGTGCTCGCCAGCACCAGGGCCAATGTCCACAATAAAGTCAGCCAGTTGAATCGCGTCCTGGTCGTGTTCGACCACAATCACGCTGTTACCGAGGTCGCGCAAGCGTTTAAGCGTTTCCAGCAAACGGTCATTGTCACGTTGGTGCAAGCCAATCGAGGGTTCATCCAGCACATACATGACGCCGGTCAAGCCACTACCAATCTGCGAGGCCAGACGGATACGCTGTGCTTCACCGCCAGACAGGGTTTCAGCCGAACGAGAAAGTGACAGATAGTCGAGACCAACATTGGTCAGAAACTTCAGTCTGCTTTCAATCTCTTTGACGATCTTGTCGGCAATGGCGAGTTTCTGGCCACTCAATTGCAGCGTTTCAAAAAAATGCAGTGCCTGCTTGAGGGGTACTTCGCAAACCTGGTGAATATTACGCTCACCCACTTTCACGTGGCGCGCTTCTTTGCGCAAACGTGTCCCTGCGCATTCAGGGCAAGCTGTCGCATTGATATATTTAGCCAACTCGTCACGCACGGCAGTAGAGTCACTCTCGCGATAACGGCGTTGCAAGTTGTTGATGATGCCTTCAAACGTATGTGACTTGCTGAAAAACGTGCCGCGTTCATTCAGGTATTTAAACGTGATCTGCTCGCGGCCAGAGCCAAACAGCAAGATTTGCTGAACGTCTTCCGGCAAGCTTTCAAACGGCGCTTCCAAGTCAAAGCTGTAATGTTGGCTCAGGCTGGCCAGCATCTGGAAATAAAACTGGTTACGTTTATCCCAGCCTTTAATGGCACCGCTGGCTAGGGACAAATGTGGGAAGGCCACCACACGCTTGGGGTCAAAAAACGTGACCTGGCCCAGGCCGTCACATTTGGGGCAGGCACCCATGGGGTTATTAAAACTGAATAAACGCGGCTCGAGTTCCGCCAGTGAGTAGTCACATACCGGGCAAGAAAACTTGGCTGAGAACAGATGTTCTTTCTCAGTATCCATTTCTAACGCGATGGCTTTGCCGTCGGCCAGCCGCAACGCGGTTTCAAATGACTCAGCAATGCGCTGCTTCATGTCTTCGCGCACTTTCAGGCGGTCGACCACGACGTCCACACTGTGTTTGGTGGTCTTGGCTAATTGCGGCAGCTCGTCCATTTCATAGACTTTGCCATCAATGCGCAAACGCACAAAACCTTGTGCTTTAAGAGTATCAAATAAATCCAGCTGTTCACCTTTGCGGTTGGACACCACAGGCGCCAAAATCATGAGTTTGGTGTCTTCTGGCAGCTTGAGGATGCTGTCTACCATCTGGCTCACGGTTTGTGCTTCGAGCTTGATGCCGTGGTCCGGACATTCCGGATCGCCTGCACGCGCATAGAGCAAACGCAAGTAGTCATGGATCTCAGTCACCGTGCCCACCGTAGAGCGCGGGTTGTGCGAAGTGGATTTTTGCTCGATGGAGATGGCGGGCGACAAGCCTTCAATCAGGTCGACATCGGGTTTGTCCATGCGCGCCAAAAACTGGCGCGCATAAGCGGATAAACTTTCTACGTAGCGGCGCTGTCCTTCTGCATAGAGGGTATCAAAAGCCAGTGAAGATTTTCCAGAGCCTGAGAGCCCGGTGACCACAACCAGTTGGTTGCGCGGAATATCCAGATTGATGTTCTTCAGGTTATGGGTGCGCGCCCCGCGAATTTTGATAAATTCCATGATACTTTCACGAACAGACAGCCAACCTGATAATATACGCAATTATTTGAAATTAAGCCAAGTTTTCTTAAAGCATTCATGCAGTTCTCCGAAAAAATGACCCGGATAGAAACACGTGCCACGGCCGCGTTGGCTTCTATCTACGGGCTGCGTATGTTGGGCATGTTTTTAATCCTGCCTATTTTTGCCATTTATGCCGAAAAGCTGCAAGGCGGCGGTAACCATGCCTTGATTGGCCTGGCGCTGGGCGCTTATGGTTTCATGCAGGTGATTTTCCAGTTGCCTTTTGGCATGGCCTCAGACCGGTTTGGCCGTAAAAAACTCATTTACCTCGGCTTGATCATGTTTGCAGTAGGCAGTGTGTTTGCCGCCACCGCGCAAGATATTTACATGGTGATTTTCGGGCGGGCCATTCAGGGTGCCGGCGCGATTTCTGCTGTTGTGACTGCGCTGGTGGCAGATTCCACGCGTGAAGAGCATCGCACGCAGGCCATGGCCATGATAGGCGCGACCATCGGCGTGACGTTTGCAGTGTCGCTGGTGGCCGGGCCGATTTTAAATCAATGGATAGGCGTCTCAGGTATTTTCTGGCTCACAGCCGTGTTGTCGATATTGGCAATTGGCGTGGTGAAATTTGCCGTACCTGAACCCTTGCATGCGCACTTTCACTCGGATGCACAGGCCGCCCCCGCCAAAATTCGTGAAGTGTTGCGTGACAGCCAGTTACTGCGCCTCAACTTTGGCACGTTTTGCCTGCATGGCGCGCAAATGGCCATGTTTATGGTGGTGCCGTTTGCCATTAAAAACAGCACCGGCATGAATGAAAACACGCATTGGCAGATTTATTTGCCGGTGTTGGTACTGTCTTTTATTCTCATGGTCCCGGCCATTATTTATGCAGAAAAAAAAGCCAAATTAAAACCGGTATTCATCAGCGCGGTAGCACTGATGTTGCTCACGCAAATGGCCTTTATGTTTAGCCTTGGCAGCTTATGGGGCATTGTGGCGACCTTATTTTCCTATTTTGTGGCATTTAATATCCTCGAAGCTTCTCTGCCTTCGCTAATCTCAAAAATGGCGCCTGTTGCCGCAAAAGGGACTGCGATGGGCATCCATAATACCGCTCAGTCCTTCGGCATGTTTCTGGGCGCCGCACTCGGTGGCTGGTTATCGCACAGTTATGGCAACTCCATGGTTTTTGTGTTCTGTGCGGCATTGATGTTGATCTGGTTTGGGCTGGCCCTCGGCATGCAGGCGCCGCCAAGTGTTAAAACCAAAATGTTTCACATACAAGAGGGGTATAATGATGAACAGGCCGCCAAACTTGTACAGGATATTCGCGCCATGGACGGCGTGTATGAAGTGGTCGCGATTCCTTCTGAAACCATGCTCATGGTGAAGTTGGAAAATCAGCGCAGCAAAGAATTCCAGGCGGCATTGTCGCAAGCAATTATGAATCGAATAGGGGAGTAGTGACACGATGGCATCAGTCAACAAAGTGATTTTGATGGGCAATCTGGGGCGTGACCCTGAAGTGCGCTATATGCCAAATGGCGAGGCAGTGGCTAACTTCAGTATTGCCACCACAGAAAACTGGAAAGACAAATCCGGCGTACGTCAGGAAAAAACCGAGTGGCATAACATTGTCATGTACCGCCGTTTGGCTGAAATCGCAGGCGAATACCTGAAAAAAGGCCGCCCGGTGTATATCGAAGGCCGTTTGCAAACCCGCAAATGGGAAAAAGATGGCGTAACGCGCTACAGCACCGAGATTGTGGCCGACCAGATGCAAATGCTGGGCACGGGTCGTGAAGGCGGTAGCACCTCATTTGATGGTGAGATGGACCAGGGGGGCGGCATGGATGATTACAACCAGGCCCCGCCACGCCAGCAACCTGCCATGGGCGCTGGCAATGCTGGTGGTGGTAACCGCAATGCTTTCCAGCCAGCGGCGAGCAAGCCAGCCGGTAATTTTGACGATTTTGATGACGATATTCCGTTTTGAGACTCACAATAAGTAATAGTGTAGAGTAAAAGATATAAAAGCCCTGTTTTTACAGGGCTTTTTTCTTTTTAGTGTCCAAAATTTTGTATAGTAAAAAAGTGTTGACTCTGTGTAATCCATTTCAATTAATTGCAAAAATAATCGAAGATTCAGCGACAATAAATACAAAGGAACCAACCGAAATTTGGGGAGAATAGGGATCAAAAGGCAAAATGACTGTTGATTGAGAGAAACTTGGTCAATAGAAATTTTGTATAGTAAAGTTGATTTATGTTGAAATAATGCGTTTATTTCAACATAAAGTAAGAAATTGTATATTTAAAATGGATTAATTTATAATTAATTCAATATGTTAGAAAAGATGGCACAATAATATTGTGAATATCACCGTTCTGATCGACACAATAATAAATATCGTTGATTAAAGTTAAATAAGGCCCTGTAAAACAGGGCCTTATTTATTTATAACAACAGATTTATGTATGAAACACGCTGTGCTACGCACAAACTTCACCGGAAAGTGTTGCAGCCAGAATGTCTGTGCATCAACAGCTTCTAGATCGCCAAAGGCTTGGGCTGACGGTATTGCACATCATCCAAAGTCACATCCATGCCATCGATCTGTATGCCTAACATATTCAAAAGTGGATCCAGTAAAACCCGCGCTATTTCAGAGAGTAAAGGACTGATAATCGTAGAAATCACGGTGTTCAGAAGGCCCAGGTTTATTGTGCTTAACACTGTCACATCTAATGAATTTGGATTGCTCAGGGAGCTCTGCAAGCTACTTGCAAGAGGACTGGCCACCGATTTTGTTTGCGGTAAATTGTCTTTCACAGGATGATTGACCGTGAATTGCAGCGTTTGTGGCGTTGCCGGCTGTATGGGTAGGTCAAGGCTTATGTTGGCAAGAGAGACCGTGATCGTCGTGAAAAGGAGTTTCACGGATGCGGATACATTTGCTGGCCCGGTGCCGGCATTGTTCGTTAAATAGAGCGAAGCTAGCCCTGGCGTAGCCTCAATATCCACTTGTGTAGAACTATCGTTTTGCTGAATGGTACGCAAGCCAGCGTTGCCTTGAGCTACCTCGGCGACTAGCGCCAAGTCGATCTTTGCCAGTAATGGGATGTTGACCAGCACATTGGCTCTCGCTTTCACCTGGGCGGTACGCGCGATGGTGCAAATCTGGCCGTTTCCTGCCGCTGGCCCGATGACCAGTTGAGGTGGCTCTACGACATACACCTGGGCATTGATATTGGTGATAGAGGGTACATTCACGCTTAGTGGTAGATTAATCGCATTTTTGCCATTAGCGATCATGGCCGCGGTCGTAATCAGTGATAAGGCATTCAGGCCGACAGCCGCCGCGGCATTTTTGTCTGGGGTTGTGATAGATAGTATATCGCCCAGCGTAAGCTGTGCGTTATTCACTGTCACAGAGGCAATTTTCTGCATACCAGAAATGGCTTGCACATCAACAGCACTATTTTGCCCTGCTGCGTTAGCAACCAGTTCAATGATGTCTCCCACTTTCATATTGGTGGCTAATAATTCGCTATAAGTCCCCACTTTGCCGGAAACAGTCAGTAAGTCTTGCAGCCTGACTTTCGTTTCTGCGATACCACGGTATGTCAGCACATTCAAATTAAGTGCCCCTCCCAGCATGCCTCCTAACAGCCCATTCAGCAGCGCTGACTGTTCATTGTTGAGTGTCGCGGTCGAGGTGGCAACGCTAAATGCTGCTAAAACTGGATCAGCGACGGAGACTGCCTCCGCATGTAGTGTGATCGTGCCGCCAAATAGGCCACCGGCGACCAGGCTTTTTGGCACCACTTTTGTCGCTTTGACGTAAACGGCCTCATGACTGCCGTCGGCAGTAAACTGGCGCACGCCTTGTACCGTATCCAGCTTCCCTAGCATCACTCGATTGGGGTTTTGCGAAAGCTGCCCATCAAATCCGTTATTGCTGGCGGCCACTTGCGCCATTTGAATGATATTTTGCAGGTTGGGATTACATCCCAGATGACGGGCTGCCTGGATGGCCGCCATATCTGCGACCGATTGCAAGCGCTTTTTTTGCATCCACAGGCGGCCACTGTCAACCACTAACGCCGTGAAGAACACGGCGGTCATCAAGACCAATATGCCCACGAGGCCAATAGCGCCGCGTTGAAACGCATAATTATTGAGCACTGGACGTTTCACGCAGGTAATACTCTGGAATTGGTTTTTCAAAACTTTTGAGGTAGCGTTTATGCACTTTGTCCATCACTTCGCCAGACTGCGGTTGCGCTTGCTTAGAGGCAGCAGTGCCTGAGCGCTGCATTTCTAACCATTGCTGGGTGGCCGATAAATCTTGCGCCATCGGCTGGGTGGATGGTTCTTCGTCGGCCAAGGCGCAGTGCATATGAAGAAAACCGCATAGCATTAAGAGAGTAAGTCGTTTCATGAAAGTCACCTGTTTTTATGGCAAGGCCTGGTTGCTTGCTTGAGTCAATTTTTTAAGTTGTTGCAGCTCCTCTGCAACAATTCCAAATTTTTTGGCAAAGGCTTCTGCTTTAGCAGGCTCTCCTTGACGGTAAAGTAGCACGATTAAATTATTCGCCGCTTGCCGATAATCGGGCGCCAGTTCCAATGCGGTCAAAAACTCATGCAATGCAGGCTCGTAGTTGCCGGATTGCATGAGCACATAGCCGAGGTCATTGCGGATGGAGTATTCAGTAGGCAATGCCCGACTTGCAACCTCGATGTAGCGCAGGGCCTCTTGCTGGTTGCCGGCCTGGCTGGCGATCAGCCCCAAGCCACGATAGGCATGCCCAGCGACACAGCTCGTGACTAACTGTTGATAAATGGCTTGTGCTTGCGCCGCGCGACCGGTTTGGCGTAACCCATTGGCCCGCAGGAGCTCTGCCTGTTCGTTTTTGATTTTTGCGGCATCAAGATGAGCAATGGCGGCATGTGGCTTGCCGTCCAGCAATAGCTGCTTGATCAATCCGAGTTTTGTCGATTCCTCAGCTGTAATGACTGAACAGGCTTTTTCTGCGGGAAGTTTGATCTGCGAAATGGATTTGCTATTCGTATCCGCTGCAATCGCAGCCGAGAAGTACGATGTTAATGTCGCAGCAAAGGCGATTTGATGGATGATCTTCATAAACCGCTCGCCTTTGTTAATGCTCTGGTTAAGCCCATGAAGCCAGGGCCCGCCAAGAAAATCATCAGTGCCGGGAACAAAAATAAAACCATGACTATGGTCATTTTTGCCGATAACTTGCTGACATATTCGCGTAAGTTCGACACCTGGCGCTGCTCTACCAACAAGGTATATTCCACCAAAGACTCTCGGATATTGCCGCCATAGGTAGTGACCTGTTTAAGCATGGCAATGGTGTCATTCAGTTCGTCCACCTCTAATTGCGAGGCCATTTCAACCAGCGCATCGGCTCTATCCTGGCCAGTCTGAATGCGGTTGATCACAAAATACAACTCTTTGGCCAAATGAGGGATCAAGTCGCGACCTTGTTGCTCAATCACCAATAAAATATGCTCCATTGATAAACCCGCTTCAAATAGCATGCGGAGCAAATGCAAAAAGGGGATGACTTCTTTACGGATTTCTTCTCGCCTTGCTTGCGCTTTCCAGCGCAACATGCGGCGAATCAAGATAAAGGTCGCTGAAAAAACAAATATAAAATGAAAAAGAATATTGGTAAAAGTCTCATGCTCAAATAAAGCGTAGAGCGCAGCAATGGTGCCCATTATTATCGGTAATAGCCATGCGAATAGCAAAAACGTAAATCTTGCCTTGGCTCCTGGCCACCCCGCCTGCATTAAAAGCTTTTGTATTTCTTCAATTTCGCCGCGCGAAACTTTTGCCAGCATGTCTTGTAATATATCTTGCAGGTACAAAGGGCCGAGGCGGCCGGGCAATTGAATGCCTTCTTGTTCCAGTGCCTCACGGAAGCGCTTTTGAATATGTCGGGGATGGTGATATTTTTGCGCGCTGTAAAGCAAAATGCCTGCAGCCACGAGCATCAGGATGATGGTAAACGACCATAAAATCGTCATCTTAAACGCTCCTTAGCATGCGCCAAAGAATGAACGCGCCTATCGCCTGCATGCTCAAGGCAGTGATCATTAAGGTTTTGCCACTCTCTTCTTCTAGAAGTACGTCCAGGTAGCTTGGATTCACCACCATGATATAACCGGCGATTGCGAGAGGCGTCAGCCCCAATACCCAGGCGGACATTCTTGTTTCCCCAGTCATGGAAGATAGTTCTCGACGCGCCTGTTCTTGCTGACGCACCATTTTAACCACGCTATCCAGCATGTCGCGCGGGCTGCTGCCATAGTTATTGCTGATCCGCATGGCCAATGCAATCAGGTTAAGTTCGCGCAACTTATGTAACCTTGACGCTTCACCCAGCGTTTCAACCATATCCGCGCCCAGGTCTGATGCACGTATCACGCGATCCAGTACATAGCGCAAAGGGGGGCGTGACTCGTCTGCACCAAAGCGGATGGCGCTTTCCAGGCTGCGGCCGGTGCTCAGGCTGCGCAATACCTGGTCAATAAAAAGCGGAATCTGGGCGATGGTTTGTGCCTGGCGTTTGCGCAAACGGCTGTAGGGCAGCAAAAATCCGAAAAAAAAGAGTGTTGTGGCCAAAGTCAGCACCGCTCCAACCAGGCCATAGATCATCCACCCAACTATGCCGGTAAACAGGAGTGCAACGGGGAGAATTACCGCATGTTTCTGTGTGAGTTCAAATCCGGCATAGATGGAGGCACGGATCTGCAACTGCTGCAATGTTGTTTGCCTTGCGCCGGCGGCGTTACCTGAGACTGTTTTGTAATGAGGTAACACTTCCCTGAAGTTTTGCAGCATCTGCTCTTGGAAATGGGCTTCCTTGCTATGCTTGAGCATCCAGATAGCGAATAGCACCATCCCTATGACCCCGAAGATGAATGACAGGGTGAGCAAACTCATCACATTCTCCTGAGGGGTAAGTCCTGCAGTTTTTTATTGCAGGCCCTGACCCCGGGATGAGAGAAGTTTCCGGTGTTCATGTCATAGGCATACAGCTCATTGAGCACAAAATGCCCGTCACGCACACCGGCTATCTCGGTAATCGAGATGACTTTGCGTTGTCCATTGGGGGTACGCGCAATTTGAACCACCACTTCAATGGCAGCGGCGATCATCTTGCGTAACGTGCCTTCAGTGCCATTAAACTTGGCTAAGCCTGCCAGCATTTCAAAACGCAACATGGCGTCTTCGGGGCTGTTTGCGTGCACCGTGCTCATACAGCCGTCATGGCCAGTATTCATGGCCTGCAGTACATCCATGACCTCTTCGCCGCGTACCTCACCCAGCACTATGCGGTCTGGCCGCATACGTAAAGAGTTTTTGACTAGCTCGCGTGCTGTGATTTCGCCGCTGTCATCAATATTGGATGGCCTTGTTTCGAGGCGCACCACGTGGTCATGTTCCAACTGCAATTCAGCGGCATCTTCTATGGTCACAATACGCTCGCCATGAGGGATAAACCGGCTCAAGACATTTAATAGCGTGGTTTTTCCTGCCCCCGTCCCACCGCTTACGATCAGATTGCAGCGACGCTCAACGGCGGCGGTGAGAAAAGTCAGCATTTCCTGATCTAGCGTGCCATATTGCAGCAGGTCGCTCGAAAGTAAAGGCTGCTTACGGAATTTGCGAATAGAAAGACAAGGGCCATCCAGGGCTAGCGGTGGAATGATGGCATTGACCCGGCTGACGTCAGGTAACCGTGCATCTACCATGGGGCTGGCTTCATCAATGCGGCGGCCCAGGTGCGCGAGGATGCGCCGGATCACACGTAGCACGTGTTCGTCATCAATAAAGCGCAAGGATGTTGCTTCTAGCCGTCCATCACGCTCTACAAAAATTCTTTTAGGGCCGTTTACCAGGATGTCATTAATCCGGTCATCTTTAATCAAACTTTCAAGTGGGCCATATCCGGCAAGTTCATCCACCACCTCTTCCACCAGGTTTTCAAGATCATATCCGCTGATGGGGAGTTGCCGCTCGCCCACATAGACGATGACTTTTTTTTCTACATAGGCTGCAATTTCTTTGCGTGAAAGACTCAGCAAGCCAAGGTGATCCCTTTCAATTTCTGCAATCAGGTGCTGGTGTAACTGAAACTTAAGCTCCTGGTAGTCTTGTGCTTGTTGCAGCCCATAATCAAATCCCAGTATTTGAACTTGCATTTTTTCAACCTCTAAAATTTCTCATTGGTAGGAATGATTGCTGAAATCA
>CAKZJM010000218.1 GCA_936943315.1 uncultured Methylophilus sp.
GGATAGCCGCATCCGTATTGCAGAATGTGGCTTGATGGAAGGGTTTACCGTACAGGGCGCGCGTTTGTGGGGGAAAACCCATATTGGTGTACGCTGCCTGCAGTCAGAAAGCAAACCCTGGACACTCTACGTGCAAGCAGATGTGCAGGTGTGGGGTGAATACGCTGTGACCGGGTTGCCTGTCAGCCAGGGCTCTCCGGTACAGGTGACAGATGTGGTGATGCAGTCTGGCGATTTAAGTAAATTGCCAGCCGGCATTATTACCGACATGAATATGCTGGCAGGTAAACAGGCTGCCTTGAATTTACCGCTGGGCACGGTGTTAAGGCCAGAGCTGCTCAAGGCGGTACCTGTGATCATGCAAGGGCAAACCGTACAGTTAAATAGCCGTGGCGATGGTTTTGTCATCACCGCCGATGGTACCGCTATGCAAACTGCCAATGTCGGCCAGGTGGTCGATGTGAAAGTGAGCAGTGGCCAGATTGTGAAAGGTGTTGCCCAATCTACAGGTAAGGTAGACGTACGTTTTTAGTGAGATGGGCAACGTCAGTTAAACGAAAAATGTCTGAAAATTATAAACATACGATAAAAAGTATATTAAGCACTAAAGTTCGCTTAAACTATGCCGATAGTACTGTTAACGAATGAGGGTAAAGCAGTAGAAGCCCTGAATTATTCAAATATCAGAAGAGGTACGGCATGAACATTTCAGACTCTATTAAAAAAATGGGTGTTGGCGTAGACAAGCCAACATTAGATAAAGGCGCTGCAAGCAAGTCCAGTGACAAGGCGGCGAGTACGCCTACCGCGAAAGCTAGTTCCGACAATGTCACTTTGTCATCTGCTTCTGTGCAGTTGCAATCGCTGGAAAGCGGATTGGCAGCAGGCGAAGTGTTTGACGCCAACAAGGTAGAAGAAATCAAGGCCGCCATTGCACGTGGTGATTTCTCGGTAGATACTGCCAAAGTGGCTGATGGCTTGTTGCAAAGTGTTAAAGATTTGATACAACCAACTAATAAAGGGTGACCATAATGACTTCTGCAAATCAAGTCTCTTCTCAAGTGAGTTTTGAGAAAGACGCCGCACTGGTGGCAGCGCTTTTGCACGATTTGCAGTCTGAGCAGTCTGCCCTGGTCTCTGCCGACCTCGATACGATAGAGCGTATGGTAGACAAACGCGTTGAACTGCTGCAAGCCTTGGGCGCGGCAGCCAACGCCCGCTATGAAGCCCTTGCCGCTGCTGGTTTTGAGCCTAACGAGCAAGGCATGTCGGCCTGGTTAAAAAAACAATCCAGCCCGTTGCTTGACGAGGCTTGGGTCAGCTTTCAAGAGCAGTTGGTTCAAGCCAAAGAATTGAATCGCCTGAACGGCATTTTGATTAACAAGAATTTTATGCGCAACCAGGAAAAACTGGATGCCTTAAATGGTAAAAGTTCTGCACCGCAGTTTTATGGCAAAAATGGCCATGCGCACAGAGCCAATAGTACCCGTAGCAGCTATTCAGTGTAATCACTAAACACTCAAACAAAACAGCCGAAGAATCATTCTTCGGCTGTTTTGCTTTGTAGTGGAGCAAATCAAGCGGCCTGGTAGATGAAGTGACTTAGTAGTTAAAGTGATTTAGTAGGTCAAATGGCTTAGGTCAAACTCTCGAGAGCTTCCCACCGGGCGAGCTTTTCTAATATCAGCGTTTCAATTGCATCCAGCCTGTTTTGCAATTGCTTCACTTGCTCAGGTGCTTGTTTGAAAATGTCGCCTTGGGCAAATTGGGTCTGGATATCGGATTGTTCTTGTTCCAATTGCTCAATTTCTGCCGGGAGTGATTCCAGTTCACGCTGCTCCTTAAAGCTCAACGTTTTTCTGGGCGTTGATGCCGGTGTCGGCGTGCTTGGCGCCGCAACTGCAACAGCTGGTTTTTGCGGAGCAGCGGGTTTGGTCATGCGGTCCTGGGTGAATCTTAGCCAGTCATCGTATCCACCACCAAATTCGGTTAACTTGCCTTCGCCCTCAAAAGCAATCACTTGCGTGACCGTGTTTTCCAGAAAAGCCCGGTCATGGCTGACGAGAAAAAGGGTGCCCGTATAGTCCTGTAATAGCGTCTCCAATAACTCCAGGGTATCAATATCCAGGTCATTGGTCGGTTCATCCAGCACAAGTACATTGGCGGGGCGCGCAAACAGGCGCGCTAACAGTAAACGATTGCGCTCGCCACCAGAAAGTGACTTTACTGGTGAGCGTGAGCGTTGTGGCGGAAAGAGAAAGTCTTCCAGGTAACTGATCACATGTTTTCGTTCATTGCCAATCTCAACAAAGTCAGAGCCTGGGCTGATGGTATCGGCTAAGGTTACCTCTTCATCTAACTGCTCACGCATCTGGTCAAAATAAGCCACGTTGACTTTTGTGCCGCGCTGAATGTTGCCGCGATCTGGCTCAATATCCCCTAAAATCAGTTTTAACAGCGTGGATTTTCCAATGCCGTTGGGCCCTAACAAACCAATTTTATCGCCACGTAAAATACGCGTGCTGAAGCCTTTGATGAGCGTTTTGTCACCATAAGACTTATAGACCTGGTCGAGCTCTGCAACCAGTTTTCCACTGCGTTCACCAGCATCCAGATTGAGTTTGACATCGCCCTGGCGCTCACGTCTGGCGGCACGGTCTAAACGGAGTGCTTCTAATCTTCGCACGCGCCCTTCATTACGTGTACGGCGTGCTTTAATCCCTTGGCGGATCCAGGCTTCTTCCTGAGCCAAAAATTTATCGAATTTTGCCGCATGGGTTTCTTCAACGGCGAGTAACTCTTCTTTTTTGATTTGATATTGTGAAAAGTTACCCACAAAGTCTGTCAGATTACCGCGGTCAAGTTCGGTAATGCGGGTGGCCAGCTTGTCTAAAAAACGGCGGTCATGGGTAATAAACAACACACTGCCATTAAAGCCCAATAACAGATCTTCGAGCCACTCGATGGCTTCTAGGTCAAGGTGGTTAGTGGGTTCGTCCAGTAACAATACTTCAGGTTCTGCCCCCAGAGCACGCCCAAGTGCAACACGTTTACGCCACCCGCCTGAGAGTGTGGATATCATGACATCTGCATCCAGCTTCAGGCGGCTCAGTACGGTTTCCACCCGTGTTTGCGCTACCCAGCCATTTTGCGCGTCCATTTCATGCTGCAATGCCTGCATGCGTTCCATCAAGGCCTCAATATTGGCATCCGGCATGCTCATCTCATGGGTGACCTGATGGTAGTCAATCATGGTTTGTTGCAAGCTGCCTAGTCCTTCTGCAACGGCTTCAAATACGGAGTGAGTGTCATCAAGATCAGGTTCTTGCGGTACATAAACAATGCGTACGCTGGGCGCCCGCCATACGGTGCCTTCATCCAGTTTGATCGTACCAGCAATGGCTTTGAGTAAACTGGATTTACCGGCACCATTGCGGCCAATCAAACCAACGCGTTCACCTGGATCTAACTGAAATGAGGCTTGGGCAAGCAAAGCATGATGACCAAATGCCAGGCTAGCATTATCAAGCGTAATGTGAGGCATAAAGAGAAATACAGCAGTGCTTATTAAATAGGGTCTACATTGTAAACGACATCAATAAGCTTAATACCTAAAGATGAAGAATATATCAGTGTATGTGGGATGAAGGCGAGGGCAGGGCGTCCAGCGACAGCAAACCACCGCGCAAGGAAACATCAGGCGCCGGGCGGGTATCAGGCTGGTATTCTTCTACCCAGCGTCGCAAGTCATGCTTAATTTGCGCTTCTTGAAGATGCGGAATATTCGTCAGCCATTCCAAAAGATTGCTTAACCACACGGTATCGGCACTACGCGCTTGCGCAATACGCAGTTTTTCATGGCTGGTCGGCAGCGTGTTTTCGTCATCCGCCAGCAGTTCTTCATACAGCTTTTCCCCCGGGCGCAAGCCTGTAAACTCAATGCGGATGTCTTGTTCTTGCAAACCAGATAGCTTAATCATGTCACGGGCCAGGTCAATAATCTTGACCGGTGTGCCCATGTCCAGCACAAACACGTCACCGCCATTGCCCATGGTGGCCGCCTGCAAGACCAACTGCGCTGCTTCTGGGATGGACATAAAGTAACGCGTGATGTCTGGATGCGTGATGGTAATCGGGCCACCATGCGCAATCTGCTCACGGAATTTTGGAATCACACTGCCGCTGCTACCAAGCACATTGCCAAAACGAACGGTGATAAACCGCGTATGCGCATTGTCTTTGTGCTGTAAGCCCTGGCAAATCAACTCCGCCAGACGTTTGCTGGCGCCCATGACATTAGTCGGATTCACCGCTTTATCCGTAGAGACCAGTACGAACGTTGGCACGCCAGCCGCCTGGCAAGCCGCTGCGATCTGATAAGTGCCATACGCATTATTCTGCAAGGCCTCCACCACATTAAAATGCTCCATCATAGGCACATGTTTGTAAGCCCCCGCATGCAACACTACATCCGGTTGGTGACTTTGCAAAATACGCTGGATACGCGTCTGGTTTTTCACATCCGCCACCAGGTAAATCAGCTCAGTCTCAGTCGCCCATTGGTTAAACTCTTGCTGCAAGGTATAAAGCGCATATTCCGAGATGTCCAGGCAAATCAATTGCGTTGGGTGAAAACTCAAAATCTGGCGGCAAAGCTCTGAACCAATCGAACCGGCTGCGCCCGAAACCAGCACCACCTTATTGGCCAGCATACTGCTCAAGCCCTGTGTATCTAATTGCACCACATCACGACCCAGCAAATCTTCCACATCAATCTTGCGGATCTGCGACAAGCTTACACGGCCACTGATCAAATCAGACATGGCAGGTAGAGTCAACACTTCCATATCATCCACTTTGCGTGCTGCTTCAACCGCTAGTCTGCGTTTCTCATGACGGCTGCCTGGCATCGCTATCATGCAATGCTGGCTGCCATAACGCGCCGCAATCTGGGGGATATCATGCAAACCACCTTCAACCTTGGTGTGCATGATCTCACGGCCAACCAGCTTGTCGCTAGGGTCTATCATGGCGACCACACGCCATTCCGGATTTTTGCTCAACTCTTTAATCAGGTTAAAAGAAGCATCTTCTACCCCAATCACAATCACAGGTTTACCTTGCAAGGCAATGCTATTAAATAATCGGCGTTCTTTCCACGCACGATAAAAAAATCGACTGCCCCCCATCGTCAATATCAACAACATGGGGTTCATGATCAACACGGAACGTGGGATGATAATAGACGGATGCACCAACAAAGCATACGCCGCGCTGAGCAATGCTGCGAAACCAACCGCTCGCATAATGCGCTTCAGGTCTGGCAAACTGGCAAAGCGCCACATGCCTTTGTATAAACCAAATGTATAAAAACTGATGGCGTGAAATATAAAAATGACAGGCAGAGTCTGCCAGATGTAGTAGGCAAAATCTGTGGGGATATGGAAGTTAAAACGTAGCGCAAATGCCATCCACCAGGCAGCTATGACGACAATTGCGTCATGAACAAAAGCAAACACAGATAAAAGCCGGGCTGGGAGCTTAAGCATAATGGACAGCCAAAGAGTTAATGCGTGATGTTATCACGTCTCAATACCTTGACCACAGTCAAGAGAATAATCTTCATATCCAGCCAAAGAGATTGATGATTAAGATAATATGCATCCAGGGTAACCTTTTGCGGGATAGGAATCTCGTCACGCCCATTAATTTGCGCCCAACCGGTAATGCCTGGTTTCAAAGTATGCACGCCATACTCAGTACGAAAAGCAATCAAATCCTCCTGATTAAACAACGCCGGGCGAGGGCCTACGATAGACATATCCCCTTTTAAAACACTCCATAATTGCGGTAACTCATCAAGACTCGTTTTTCGAATAAAACTACCTATCGGTGTGAGATAGCTCACGGCATCACTTTGCTGGTTCATCAAATGCGTAGCAATTTGTGGAGTGCCTAAACGCATGGATCGAAATTTCGGCATCATGAATAACTGGTTTTGTTTTCCAACGCGTTGGCTCCAGTACAAGGCTGGCCCTCTAGAAGTTAGCTTGACCAATAAGTATGTCATCAAAATCAATGGACTCAGTACGATCAGACCCATTACCGTGAGCAAAATATCTAGAATTCGTTTAAATAACATATTCGGCAACCGTACGTTGAATCCCTTCTTCAAAACTAATCACTGGTCTCCAGCCAAGAAGTTCTTTTGCCTTTGTGATATCTACTTGCAGGTTACCTAACAAGCGTTCATTCAAGGCATGTTTCCCAACCATATCAAAAGTGATAGATAAAAGCTGTGCTGGAATAGGAAGTTGGCATGGTTTACGCCTCAAGGATATTCTAATAGTGTTAATTAGCTCACTAGTAGACACATCGTGGTCATCTGAAATTAAAAAAGTTTGGTTGGCTGCTTGTGGATGATGACAACATAACTCAATAAAACTATTTAAGTTTTCTAAACTGATCAAGCTGCGTTTATTGTGCACCCTTCCAAAAGGAAGTGGAATCGGTTTCCTGCACAGTTGAATCAGTGACTTGAAATTAGCTTTGACACCAGGTCCGTAAATAAGAGGAGGGCGGATAATAACTAACTCCATTTGATTGGCAGCGCAAAAATCTTTTAATAAAATTTCTGCCTCTAATTTTGTTTGACCATATGAATCCTCAGGAGATGGTGTATTTTGTTCTGTAAATCTTTGCAGTGTCTCCTCGCCATTCACCTTGACGGAGCTCAAAAAAATAAATCTTTTAACTCCCCATAGTTTTGCTAGTGCTGCAACCTTTAGCGTATAGTCTACGTTAACCTTCCAATAAGCAGAATAAATATCATCGGCAGTTTCATGCATGACATGGGCTCGACCAGCCAAATGGATAACACAGTCTACTGGCATTCCTTTTTCGATCGCAATAATGCTATTTGTGACAGTGTTTCGATGTAGGGATAGTGCTGTATGGTTTGAATCAATAAGGTACTTAATTAAATAACGGCCAACAAAGCCACTGGCCCCAGTGACATATATATTCATAATAATACTCGATAAGCATCCGAGTATGCCTTTCCTAAAGCTATACCCGAGAATAACTCATCATATCTTTGACGTGCCTGGATACCGAAAGTTGTTGAAGTTGAAACATCGGAAAGTTGATGAATCGCATCTGATAGTTGTGTGGGATTTTCAGGGGCAACAACAAATCCTGTTTGATGATGCAAATTAACAAATGAGGTTCCTGTTCCTATTTCGCAACTAATCATAGGCTTTCCGTACATCGATGCTTCAACTAGCACCATTCCATAAGCTTCAGAGCGTAGGTGAGATGGCAAAATTAATGCAGTACAAAGTTTAAGTAAGGCAACTTTCTCTTCATTCGTTATCGAACCAATAAAAAAAACATTCGATAGTTGCAATTCTGCAGCCATTTGCTTTAATCGGGCTTCTTCAGGACCGCTGCCTGCAATTACAATCGCTTGACTTGTATTTTTTGCAGCCTCTAATAATGTGTGTAAGCCCTTGTAGTATCTCAAAACACCAACAAAAAGAAAAAAAGGCTTCGTTTTGTCAAAGTGAAATCTATGTAAAGACTCTATTGGGTTATCGATCACAGGATAACTTGCTTGATCAATTCCAAGGGGAATGACTTTAATTTTATGCTCGAATTTTGTCTTGCTTAAAACCGGGCTGGTTTTCACATAATTTGGACAATTTGCGACGATCAAATCAACGTTATCGAGAGTTTTATTCATCAAAGGAAGATAGATTTTTCCTAGTTGCTTTTGTCTGACTACGTCAGAAATATAAGTCAACAACCTTGGCTTACTCTTGTTTACAACTAAATTTAAAAGTTCTGCAAATGGCCATGGATGGAATAAATGAATCAAGTCTGCCGATGCAGAAAGCCTATTGAATTCCATAAACGCTTTGATACCACCTATGTCACAAGATGCTGGAGCCATCCAGGATTTTTCCCGATAAATCGTTGCTTCCGGCGCTTGAATAAGTCTTGGCGTAGGTTTTTTGGATAAGGTAAATATTTCGTTTTGTATGTCAAATTTTTGAGTTGACAGACAAATTTGTCGAATCGCCTCTTGCAAACCGCCTGGTGGATCAGGAAAGTAAGTGCGGTAAACGTTTAATGTTTTCATTGATCAGGTTATCTGCATGCGTTGTGCATAGCTTAGGCTGAATGACTATGATTTTCGTTTTATTAAGTTTCGAGAGAATTAATATTTAACTATCATTGTGTATTTTCAAGCATCCAGAGCAAGGTTTCTTCTAGAGAGTAGTTGTATTGCATATTTGTAATTTTCAGTAGCTTATCGGGAGAGCCGCACAAGATTTTAACTTCATTAGTGCGTACAAAATCTGGATTAACCACGACACGTATCTTGTGATTGCAGATGGTCTCAGCCATCTTAATTATCTCTCGCAACGAGGTAGAGTTGCCTGTGCATATATTGATAGTTTCGCCTGTAGGTCTCTTTTGAATGAGCTCCTTATAAGCTTTTGCTACATTTCTGACATCGTTAAAATCACGCCAGACATCAATATTGCCAAGTTCTATCACTGGTTGCCTGTTTTTAAAGTGACTAACGATTTTTGGAATCAGAAATTGTGGTGACTGACCATGTCCTGTGTAATTAAATGGGCGTGTTATGAAGATTGGAAGCTGTTCTGACCATGTTTTGGCCATATACTCCATGGCAAGCTTGCTAACAGCATAGTCATTAGTCGGATTAGGTGTTTGAAGCTCTGATAGCTTTCCTTCTGCCTGGTTACCATATACGTTTGCACTGCTTGCGATGAGAACTGATTCAATTGTGCTGGCGTGTTTTGCCAACGCAGCAAGTAAATTACGTGTGCCAATAATATTGACATGATAAAAGTCATGAGCATTGCCGTGCGCGACAAAAGCAATTGCTGCCAAATGAACAACAACCTGCGGCCTTACATCGTTAATGACAATCGAAAGTGCATCAGGATTTAATAAATTGACCTGGTAATAGTTTGGTAAATTAGAGGCTTGGTTACCCAAGCCATAAACCTCATAACCAGCCTGTGTTAACTCTTCGGCTACATAACGTCCCGTAAAGCCATTAATTCCTGTAATAAGTGCGCGAGGTTTTGAGTCCATTAGAAACTGGCACCCACCTGATTTCTGCGTATGTCAGCTTCCACCATCATCGCGCAAAGTTGTTCAAGTGTCGTTTTTGGTTCCCAACCTAAATCATTTTTAGCTTTTTCAGCACAACCGATTAGCAAGTCCACTTCTGCAGGCCTGTAAAATTTTGGGTTTACACGTACAATCGTTTTACCTGAAGCAACGTCAATACCAACTTCACTCTCTCCAGAGCCTTCAAAGGTTAGTTGTATGCCCGCAGCTTTTGCAGCCATTGCGACAAAATCACGAACCGTTTCAGTTCTATTGGTAGCGAGCACATAGGTATCTGGAATATCTGCTTGTAGCATTTTCCACATCCCCTCAACGTACTCTTCCGCATATCCCCAGTCACGTTTAGCATCAAGATTGCCAAGTTCTAGTAGATCAAGTTTACCAAGTTTGATTTTTGCGATTGAATCAGTGATTTTACGGGTCACAAATTCTTGACCCCGTAAAGGAGATTCGTGGTTAAAAAGGATGCCACTTGATGCGAAGATACCATAGCTTTCCCTGTAGTTAATCGTCATCCAATGCGCATAGAGCTTTGCAACGCCATACGGGCTTCTTGGATAGAAAGGCGTATCCTCTTTTTGCGGTACAGCTTGTACTTTGCCGAACATCTCACTGGTACTTGCCTGATAAAATTTAATTTTTTTATTAATCAGTCTGACTGCTTCCAGAAGGTGTAATGCTCCGATGCCAGTAATTTGAGCTGTTGTATTTGGTTGTTCAAAGCTAACGCCTACGAAACTCTGTGCAGCAAGATTATAAATTTCGTCTGGTTGTATCCGTTGAATTAAGTTTATGGTTGTACCAAGATCAGTTAAGTCATATTCAACAAGCTCAAGGTTCGGATTGTTTTTGACGCCCAACTCTTCAAGTCTCCAGAAGTTTACGGAGCTGGTTCTTCTGTAGGTGCCGTATACTTTGTAGTTTTTATTCAGGAGCAACTTGGTTAAATAGGCACCATCTTGACCTGTGATACCCGTTATAAATGCTGTTTTCATGTTGAAATTTCCAGATTAATTCTTATATCTTTAAAGTGTTTGATGAGTTATTTCATCAGATTGTATTTAACACATCCTTATAAATCGCTATTGTATTATGAGTGCATTGTTCCCAAGAAAAGTTTTTACTCTGGGCTAAACCAGCTTTTGATAGCCTTGTGCTTAAGTCATCATCATTAATCATTGCAAGAATGGCTTCTTTCAGTTGAGTGCTATCATGTGGATCGATTAATAGGCCGGCATCACCCACAACCTCGGGGATAGAACTTACGTTAGATGCAATCACTGGTGTACCACATGCCATGGCCTCTAACGGTGGTAAGCCAAAGCCCTCATATATTGAGGGGTATATGAGCATTTTTGCTGACGCAGTAATATCAATAAGCTCCTGCCTTGAAACATATCCTAATTGACGTACTTCACCAGTTTTAAGCAAAGGCTCAATTAATTTTTCAAAATTCGATGTTTTCCAGCCAAGCATACCCACCAACACCAGTGGATATTGTTTCCTGATGGCCTGAGGTAGTGAGAGAAACGACTCAAGAGCTAGTTGCAAATTTTTTCGTGGCTCAAGTGTTCCAAGTGCCAGAATGTAGTTTTTAAAACCAAGATCATGCTTTTTTAGCGTGCCTAAAGTTTCTGTATTCAGTTTAGGCTTGAAGTCATTTTCTACTCCTAGTCCGATAGACTGAATTTTTTCCGGAGGGATGTTGAACGTAGAGATAATTTCAGTTTTGATGAACTCCGAATCTGTAATTATTTTCTGAGCTCTTTCAAGACTCGGTAAAAAATATCGGTCCATCATTGCAATACGGTCTTTGGGATGAGTTCCCGGGTAACGAATCCATGAAAGGTCATGCACCGTGAGTACGGTTGGACCTTTGAATTTATAAGAAAGAAAGTTAGGCTCATGATAAAGGTCGCTTTTAATTGTATTTTGGCCTTTAGTAAATTTGTATTGTTGAGCGATACGACTAACAATTCTAGCTTTTGGTATAAGTAGCCCTGCAATTTTTTTATAGGTTGCAATATTTTTAACTGGCGCAGTTCTGATTTTATCGTTTGACCAATGATTTCCGTAGAAAATGCTTAAATCAACATGCTGTTTTAGACCTTCAGCAAGTTGCTGTGTGTATCTACCAACGCCAGTTAGTGGCGATAATAAGGCGGTACCATTTAATGCAATTCTCATTTTAGTTTTCTTTTTTGTTATTAAGATTTATGTTTTTTATACGCTTAAGCATACGATTTATTCGTGCTTTTAACGCGTGATTATAGGAGTCTCGAGCTGTTTGCCAGGCTTCAATTTTTTCAGAATAATTATAAATTTGCATTATTGACTTTATTTTAGCTACCTCGATGCCGTATTCTTTTTGCTTGGGATCCAAACTAAAAAAATATTCCTTGCATCTCGCAGATATATATTTATCTGAGTACCTCTTAATCACTTGATCTATTTCATTATGATTTGCTGCTTCAACGCGAAGAAACTCTAGATAGGTGATCAAAGCATTGAATAAAAGCAGTTTGTTTGGCTTGCCAGATGTACTGCTTTCATGTAGTCGATATGAAAAGCTTGTATTGGAGGATGTTATCTTTACACCATCTTTTATGAGTTTCAACCAAAGGCAGTCATCAGCATAAAGTAAGTTGGGAAATAAGGGGATACCTCCTACATCATCGTAGTCTTTTGAGCGCATGACAAAGCCTGTACCAAATGAGTCTCTTAGATCACAGAGCCTGGCAGCAAGATACTCGTGGGCAGCTTCAAATTTTGGTATTGGTCTGCAAGGCCGGATAGTATTCCCTTGCGAGTCAATCAAATTAAAATGCGAGGAGTAAAGGTTGGCCTCAGGAAAATCGTTAATTAAAGTTGCAATATCGGAGAGGAAGTGAGGGTGAAGTATGTCATCGTGCCCAATGATGGTTATAAATTCTTTTTTTGGAATACTTAGAATCCTCGCCCAATTTTTTTCTATCGTTAAGAACTCCAGTGAACGAAATACCTTTACTTTTTCTTGAGACTGCTCAAGTGAGGAAATATATTCGACAGAGGTGTCATTGCTCGCATTATCAAGAAGCACTAGCTCGAAATTGATATAACTTTGAGCCAAAATGCTCTCTACGCACTGTTTTAGATAGTTACCGCCATTTCTAACAGGAATAATAATGGTAAAAGTTGGTAAGCTACGTTCGGGCATTGGTATCTTTTCCCCATGCATACTGTTCTAAAGTCTTTTTTTCCTCAATGCTGAGAGTGTCATAGTTGCGGGTTTGATTATCAGATATGAGTAGATTGCTTTGATTGCCTTGCCAAAATGTGTGACTCACTGTCCAATCATTGATGTCAAACAGCTGTCCATTTTTGCCGACAACCTTAACTTGGAGTCCCATTCTTAAAATCTGTTTCGTCAGGCTATTCTTACCACTTTCAAACCTATAGGCATCAGATTTGTTTTTTATATCACCAAAATTAACTTTTGCTAAAACCTCTCTTTTAGCCATCATGCCGTTAGTTCTTAAATGAGGGTTGGGAAATCTATCAAATTGTATTGAGTATACAAGCACATAACAAAAAAATTGCTTCAGCCATGCCAATGACCAAGTAGCAGTTTTTAATATGCTGCCTAATAAAGCTTGGCTAGTGTCAAATTCAAGTATAGGTAATTTTGGCAGGCGATTTATATGATCAGAAAAAAAAGAATAAAAAGATCCGGTTGCCCCTACCAGACCTACATTTTTCTGATCAAGTGCGAGATTAAGTTTAAGCAGCCAATCATTTGAGCATATGTTTGAATGAGAGTTGAAGAAGCAAAATCGTTCAAAATGCGAAAAAGACGAGTTGCTCAAGACTTTTTGATATGCGGTGATGTCCAGCCCATCATCGGAGATGTCAAATTCCGTATATTCTATGTTCTTTAATAGTTGTTTGCTCAGAGCTAATTCAGTAGAGTCACTTTTAAAACCTTTGAAAACAACTAAAAACTCATGGTCAATTCCTGCTGTATGAGATTGGTATGAGTGTATGAAAGACTCGAGTAGTTGTTGAGGATTGCCGACTCTGGCTAAGTAAACAACGCATATCATAATATTACTTGAAGTGTTTTTTTAAGATAACAGTGTAGCCATTTCCCAAACCATTTATTTTTTGTAACCACTCAATTGCAAATCTAAAAAACAATTTCGAAATTCTTGGGTATTTAAGAAAACCTTGAAGTAGGATGGAGTTTTTATTTTCAATATTTTTGATAGATTCGACCCACCATCCATAGGAGTTGAAGATACTATTTACTGGATCATTTGTAAAAAAATGCTCCACATGCAAACCAGAGTTGTTAGCTAGTTTTCTCAGTAATCTGATCGGTATTAAGTTGATATGTCGAGGGGCATCAAGATGCTTCCAATATCTCTTAAAAATTTTGAATTGTAAGGCATCAGGATTGGGGGCCGCTATAATTAATGTTCCGTTGTCATTTAGTTTTTTAGCTAGCTCATTAATAACGAGCTCTGTATCACAGATATGTTCAATGACATGCCACAATACAATAGCGTCATATTTTGTGGTGATGCGCCTGAGTGTTTCGAGTATATTTTCCGAGTTATATACATTCGAGATGTTGAGGGTAGTTTCTAGGAATTCACAACATTTTTTATCCATTTCAATGACGTCTAAGTCATAGCCTGAAGATATAGAAAGATAAGCAAAAACACCGTTTCCTGGTCCAACTTCCAGAATTTTTTTTCCTGTGACATATGTTTTGAGAATCTCAATTTTTCCTAAGTCATATTGCGAGGGATTTTGATAGACTTCGTCAACCGTTGAATAGGCTGAATAATTGTCTCCATAGTACTGAGACAGGTTAGCCGGGACATTTTCCAGGAAGGTTAGTTTGCAACTTTCGCACCGATAATAGTGAAATGTCTCTTCAGTAGTCTTTTGATTGATGTCTTTAACGTCAAAAAGTTTGTTTGATTGACTATGGCATACTTTACATTTAACAATCATTTTGTACCTGTTAATAATTTTTATATTTAGAACTTATAAAGCGGTTTAGCGCATCATTCCAATGGGGTAGCGTAATTCCAAGTGCTTTGGCTCGTACATTGTTAAGTACTGAGTAGGCTGGTCTCTTCATAGTGCCGCTGTATCCCTCTCTATTGATCGGAATTACTAGGTTTGTTAGTCCCATCTGTCTATAAATTTCTTTCGTAAAGTCTGCCCATGTACAAGACCCTTCATTTACTAAATGTAGGATCCCAACCAACGCATCTCGGTGCTTAATAACTTTAAATAAAGCATTAGCTAAATCATCGGTGAATGTTGGAGTGACTGTTTGATCAGAACTAATCTCCAATTCGGCATATTGGCTTGCATCTGAAATTCGGTTGTCTACAAAATTTCCCCCTCTAGATTTGCTACCAGTAATGCCGTAAAGACCACATGTTCGAATGATAATAGAGCTATCTGGACAATGTTTGAAAACTGCTAACTCCCCAGCAGCTTTTGATAGTCCATATATTTGCAATGGATTTATTGGATCGTTTTCATTATATGGAGTCTGTTTTGTACCATCAAATACATAGTCGGTACTAAAGGAGATCAAGAACTTATTATATTCCTTGCAAATCAAAGAAAGGTTTTGAACTGCAACAAAGTTATAACTAAATGCTTGCAGTGGATGTGTCTCACATTCAGGTAAATTATGAAATGCAGCAGTATTTATAATGATATCTGGGCTTAGTGTTGAAATACTTTTTCTGATGCTATTTACATCTCTTAAGTCTAACACTTCTCTTGATGGGGCAACTATTTCATGATTATTGTTTAGCCTAATTAGACTTTCACCTAGCTGCCCAGTTTTTCCGATTAATAGAATTCTCAATTTCACTCTCCAATTCGTTGAGTACTCCACTGCAAATTCGGTCTTATGGCTCCAGGAATGGCAATGTTTGTTTCTGGTCTTGTTGGTACGCTATCCATTGGGTCACTCACGTTAAAACTTAAACTGTTTTGATCGTGGAAGTGAGCTCGTACAGACGGGTAATAAGAGGACACTGCAACGCCTATAAAATAAGTTGTTGCATTTAATAGATTGGCTGGAATATGGCATTTAGAGACGTAAACACCTTGTTTATAGTCTCTTTTTTGAGTGTCATGAACAAAAAAAGCACAAACACCATCACTCGTATGAAAGTTGAAGTTTGGTACAAATTTAGTTTCGGAATTTTTTAAAATTTCGAAAGTCATCTCAACGACCAAGTCCTGATTGACGAAGAAATCATTTGTCAAACTACCATCATCATTCATCGCATGTACTTTTGCAGAAATAAGTCTGACCAGTTCATCACCAGGACCTTTTGATTGATAGTCAACCAATCCTGGCGACATACCGCCATTCCCGTAGTATTGCATTATTGCCTCTGACGGTGCGCAATCAGCGACAACTTTTCCATTACTAAGTAAAACTGCACGATCACAAAGTGAGGCTATAGTAGACATGCTATGGCTGACAAATAAAATTGTCTTTCCAGACTTGCTTGCTTCGCCCATTTTACTCAGGCATTTTTTTTGAAATTTTGCATCGCCGACAGCCAATACTTCATCAATAATTAAAATCTCTGGATCTAAACTTGATGCAACTGCAAAGGCAAGTCTTACATACATTCCGCTTGAATAATGCTTAACTGGAGTATCGAGAAACTTCTCCACTTCAGCAAAATCTACTATTTCATCAAATCGCTGTCTAATTTCTTTTTTGCTCATTCCCAGAATGGCACCATTTAAGAAAATGTTTTCTCTTCCGCTTAGCTCTGGATGAAATCCCGTGCCAACCTCTAGAAGACTTGAAACTCTTCCAGTTATTGAAATTCGTCCTTTGGTTGGTTCTGCTATGCGTGAAATTATTTTGAGCAAAGTGGATTTGCCAGCACCATTTTTCCCAATGATGCCAAGTTTTTCACCTTCTTTTATTTCTAAATCTATACCATTAAGCGCCCAGAACTCTTCTATGTTTATAAAGTTTTGTTTTGATGCTAAAGGGTGACGAATCTTATCTAAAATATTTTGCGCAACATTTGAAATCTCATCGCGTAAGGACCCATATCCCTTGTTGCTAGCGTGTTTAAGCAGATATTTCTTGTGTAAATTTTCTATGCTAATTGCTGTGTTTGTCATTTTGATTAAATAATATCTGCAAAGCTTTTTTCAACAGATCTAAAGTGATAGATGCCTGTGATGAGTAAAAATATGATTACAATTAACGAAACCGCAATTGAAAATAAATCGAGTGGCATGCTTGTTGGTAATAATGACCATCGAAAGCCATTAATGACACCTACCATCGGATTTAAGGCATATAAAAATTTCCACTTTTCTGGAACAAGTGTGGCAGTGAATGCTACTGGAGAGATGTATAACCCGAATTGAATCACAAAAGGGACAACATAACTAAAGTCACGATATTTTACATTTAAGGCTGCGACCCAAAGACCTGATCCAATCGCTGCTGCAAATAGCATCAAGATGAAAATTGGAAGAGCTAATATATGAAAGCTTGGAATTGACTGGTAGTAAATCATAATGCCAATAAGTATCACGCTTGATATGATGAATTCTACCAAAGACACAATCACTGAGCTAAGGGGTACGATCAGCCTTGGAAAATAGATTTTTGAAATAATGTTTCTATTATTTACCAAACTATTTCCAGCTTCCGAAAATGCATTGGCAAAAAACAGCCAAGGTAACATACCACTCAAAACCAGCAGAGGGTATGGAATGTCATCAGAAGGTAATTTAGCAAGCTTCCCAAATATGAAGACAAACACGAGCATAGTCAGCAGTGGGCGGATTAATGTCCAAATGATACCTATTGTAGTTTGTTTATATCTAACCAGAACATCTCGCCATGCCAGAAAATAGAATAATTCTCTGTATTTCCAGATGTCTTTCCAGTACGCAGACTCTATTCTACCGGACTCTATGATGATTTTATTACTTTTCAAGATGAGACCTCTAATGATGGAATTGCAGTAACTAATTTACCGCCCCAAGCTTTAATATAGCTTAGTTGGTCAGCTACTTCATCTTTTAGATTCCATGGCAATATAAGCACGTAATCAGGCTGCGCTTGTTTGAGATTGACTTCAGCTAAAATAGGGATTCTGCTTCCAGGCATAAATTTGTTTTGTTTTGCTGGATTTTTATCAATAACAAATGAAATTAGATCTGATCTAATGCCAGCGTAATTGAGCAGTGTATTTCCTTTTGCGGCTGCACCGTAGGCAACAACTTTTTTACCAGATTTTTTTGCCTCGATTAAGAAGCAAACCAAATCATTTTTAATTCTTTCAACCTTGCTCTGGTAATCTTGATAAAATTTAAGATTACCAACGCCTTCATTATTTTCTTTCTCGATTAATGAGATGAGTCTGTCGCTGATTTTGTGAGTGCCAGTGTGTTGGCGTTGTGCAAATACGCGCAAGCTACCACCATGTGTTGGAATTTCTTCTACATCAAATATTTGTAAACCGTTGTTCTCAAAAATAGACTTCACACTAGTGAGCGACAGGTAAGAAAAGTGCTCGTGATAAATTGTGTCAAATTGATTTTTTTGTACCAGATTTAGCAAGTGTGGAAACTCAAAAGTGGCTACGCCATTTTTATTGAGCAATATCGAAAATCCCTTGGTAAAGTCATTGATATCTGGCACATGTGCAAGTACATTGTTAGCCGCCGTCAAATCGGCTTGATGGCCTTGGGATACCAACCTTTCTGCAAGTGCTACGCTAAAAAACTCCCCAACAATCTCTATACCTTTTTCTCTGGCTGCTTGGGCTGTACTCTGAGTCGGCTCGATACCCAAACAAGGGATATTGTTTGCTTTCACATATTGTAAAAGGTATCCATCATTGGCAGCTATTTCTATAACATGGGAGTTTTGATTGAGGCTAAAGCGTTCAACCATGGATTCAACATATCTTTCAGCATGACTGAGCCAGGAGCTTGAGAATGAGCTGAAGTAAGCGTAGTCAGCATCAAACAATTCATGCGCATCTGCAAAGTCCTCTGTTTGAACCAGCCAACAATTGTCACAGACCATTACCTTCAGTGGGAACCACTTTTCAGGTTTGTATAGAGTTTGCTGTGTTAAATAAGCGTTTGACGGAGGCGAGCTACCTAGATCCAGAAAGGAATTGGTAACTTCGGTTTTGCAATGACGGCATTTCATATGGATATTCCTTTAAAGCCTTGGTCTAACATAGGATGGTTTGAGTCCCTATTCGAAATCTCTGTGATTGGAATTGGCCAGTGAATTGATAGCTTTGGGTCGAGTGGATTGAGGGCAGACTCGTGTTGAGGAGAGTAATTTTCTGTATGCAGGTAAACCAACTCACAGTCATCAGTAAGTGTTTGAAAGCCATGAGCAAAACCTTCTGGAATGAACATGCTTCGCTTATTTTCTGAACTTAATTCAGCAGCAAACCATTGCATGAAAGTAGGCGAATTGGCTCTCAAATCTACGGCAACATCCAGAATGTGGCCGCTGAGGCAACTGACAATTTTAATCTCAGCGGCTGGCGGATACTGGAAGTGCATACCACGAATAGCGCCGGCTTTTCTCGTCAGCGTGTGATTGATTTGCTGGACAGGTTTCATGCCCAGCACTGCCATGGAATCTTGGCAAAAGAAACGACTCAGAAAGCCTCTACTGTCTACTATGCTTGTGCGCTCAATAACAGTCAGCCCTGAAAGCGGGGTAGGGTGAAAGCGGAAACGTTCCACAATATTCTCGAGTTATGCTTGATGTGCAGCAATTTGGGAGAGGCAAACGGCTTGCATGTCTTGCTGTGTATGCCAGGCAAGATGCCATTCGGCAATTTTTTGCAATGCCATTTCCAAGTCCCATGCTGGGTGCCATTTTAGATACTGCCGCGCTTTGCTACTGTCTAATTTCAATAAGTTGGCTTCGTGCGGCTGAGGGTTAGCATCTATTTCCCATTGGGTTTCAGGCATGTAAGTCGCCAGTTTCTTGACAATCCAAGCCACTTCTTTGGCATCCTGCTCATGTGGTCCAAAGTTCCACGCCGAGGCATAGGTTTGCGGTTCTTGATGCAAGGCTTGCGCCAATAGCAAATAACCTTTAAGCGGTTCTAGCACATGCTGCCAAGGTCTAGTAGCATGTGGTGAGCGTATCTTTAGAGTCACTTGAGCATCAATCGCACGCAGGAAGTCAGGAATAAGCCTGTCGTCAGACCAGTCGCCCCCCCCAATGACATTGCCAGCCCTGGCGGAGGCAAGCCCTATGCCTGCGTTTTCATAGAATGAGTTGCGGAAAGAGGCCGTGACTAATTCAGCGCAGCCTTTGCTGCTTGAGTAAGGGTCATAACCACCCATGGGCTCATTTTCTCTGTAAGCCCAAACCCATTCTTTATTCTCATAGCATTTATCAGTGGTTATGTTCACGACCGCTTTTACATGAGCAGATTGCCTGACTGCTTGCAACAGATTAACCGTACCCATGACATTCGTCGAATAAGTTTCAATCGGATCCACATAAGAACGTCGCACCAATGGCTGTGCTGCCAGATGAAAGACAATATCTGGGTTCGCTTCAGCGATCGCATTTGATAGCGAGGTGTAATCGCGAATGTCGGCCAGTGTGTGGCCGTTTAACAAGGAGGCAATATTAGCCACTTCAAACAGTGCAGGAGTTGTATTAGGAGGTAGTGAATATCCAAATACTTTTGCGCCTAATGAGTGCAGCCATAAAGACAGCCAGCTACCTTTAAATCCGGTATGCCCGGTAATAAAAACGCGCTTGTTTTCCCAGAAAGTTGTCATGTTAATTACCATACTTTCCAAGGGGCTTCATTCTTTTCCCACAATGACTCGAGTAATGTTTTTTCACGCAATGTGTCCATCGGCTGCCAGAAGCCATCGTGCTCATATGCATTGAGTTGACCCTCTTGAGCCAATCTTATCAATGGGTCGGTTTCCCAGCTTGATCTGTCACCCTCAATGTAGTCGATACAACGTGGAGATAGAACAAAAAAACCGCCATTAATCCATCCGCCATCACCTTTGGGCTTTTCTGTGAAGCCTTTAACTGAATTGTTATTGAGTTCTAACGCTCCGTACCTGCCAGGGGGTTGTACCCCTGTAACGGTAGCAAGCTTCCCATGTTTTTTGTGAAAGCTAATCAACTCAGTTATGTTTACGTCAGACAAGCCATCGCCATAAGTGAAGCAGAATGATTCTTCATCCTTGAGATATTCGGTAACTCGCTTTAAACGACCACCAGTAAGCGTTTGTTCTCCGGTATCAACCAGCGTCACTTTCCATGGCTCGGCATTTTTTTGATGAACCTGCATGTTATTGTTTGACATGTCAAAAGTGACGTCAGACATATGTAAGAAGTAATTGGCAAAATACTCTTTGATGATATAGCCTTTATAACCGCAGCATATAATAAAATCATTAATTCCATGTGCCGAGTATATTTTCATTATGTGCCACAAAATAGGCTTTCCGCCAATTTCAATCATAGGCTTAGGCTTTAAGTGTGTTTCCTCACTGATTCGAGTGCCTAGTCCACCAGCTAAAATGACCGCTTTCATAAGTTTGAGCTTTTTTTAAAAATGAGATTATAAACAAATTAACTTTATCAACTATATTTTACTTGTCGATGCCAGCATCGCCTTAATATTCGCCATCTTGCTCTTGCCATAATCCTTACTCAATACCTGATCTGGACCATTAAATGGATTCCCAAAGTGTTTCACATCATCTTTTGGTAGCTCGGCAATAAATCGGCTAGGTTCGCAGGCTTGCATTTCTCCCGCACGTTTGCGTTTTTTGCACCAGGTGATATTGAGTGATTTTTGTGCGCGGGTGATGCCTACGTACATCAGGCGGCGTTCTTCTTCAATTTGGTCGGCGTCGATGGAGTTGGTGTGCGGCAGGATGCCTTCTTCACAGCCGATGAGGAATACATGTCCGTACTCCAGGCCTTTTGAAGCGTGGAGGGTGGAGAGTTTGACGGCATCAGGTTCGCCATCTTCACGGCCTTCTAGCATGGTGATGAGCGAAACCAGTTGTGTGAGTTCGAGCAGGTTTTTGCCATCAGACTCATTGCCATATTCGGTTGAGCCTTCCCCTTTTTTGCTGAGCCAGGCCACAAACTCCTGTACATTGCCCCAGCGCGTTTCTGCTGATCGTGCTTCTTCACCGTCGTAGAGATAGCTTTCATATTGAATGGCCGCTAACAGGTCGCCGAGCACTTCGTTTGCCGGGTCTTTGACAGCGCGGCCTTGCAGTGTCTGGATGTAGCGGCAGAAGGTGAGCAGATCATCGAGTTGCTTGGCACCGATTTCGTGTTGAAAGCCGCCTTCAAATGCCGCGGCAAACAGCGACATTTTATGTGCGCTGGCATATTCGCCCAGCCTTTCCAGAGTGGTATTGCCTATGCCTTTTTTCGGGGTGGTTGCCGCCCGGATAAATGCTGGATCATCGTCTTCGTTGGCGATGAGGCGTAAGTAGCTGATGATGTCTTTGATCTCCGCTTTATCGAAGAAAGACTGCCCGCCAGAAATGGTATAGGGGATTTTGTGGTTGCGCAGGAACTGTTCGATGATGCGTGCCTGGTGGTTGCTGCGGTAGAGGATCGCATAATCTTTATAGGTGGTGCGGTGCTCGAATTTGTGCGCTTGTAGCTTCATGACCACGGTTTCTGCTTCGTGTTCTTCGCTTTGCGTGGCGGTGACATGTAGCAATTCGCCGGTGCCGAGTTCGCTCCACAATTTTTTCTCAAACAACTTGGGGTTATTGGCAATCACCTGGTTGGCGGCTCTTAAAATCCTCACCGTTGAGCGGTAATTTTGCTCCAGTTTGATGACTTTGAGTTTAGAGAAATCTTTGGTGAGCTGGCGTAGATTCTCTACGTCAGCCCCACGCCAGCCGTAAATGGCCTGGTCATCGTCACCTACAGCGGTAAATTGCCCTCGCAGGCCAGTTAATTGTTTAATCAGCTTGTACTGGCAGGCATTGGTGTCCTGATATTCGTCAATCAGCAGGTAATGTAATTTGCGCTGCCATCTGTCTAGCATGTCGCTGTGCTGGTCAAATAATTCGACCGGAATCTTGATCAGGTCATCAAAGTCGACCGCCTGATAGGCGCGCAGGGTTTGCTGGTAAAGCTGGTACACGCGTGCGGCAGCATGTGTAAGCTCTTCATCTGCCTGGGATTTCGCCTGATCTGGGCTGACGAAGTCGTTTTTCCAGCCCGAAATCTGCCATTGCGTTTTGCGCAATAACTGTTTGTCGGTGGTGGCCAGGATGTCACTGAGGATTTTGAAGCTGTCTGACGCATCCAGAATGGAAAACTGTGGCTTGTAGCCAAGCAGGGCGGCTTCCTGGCGAAGAATTTGCAGGCCAAGGGAGTGAAAAGTGGTGACTGTGAGGCCCTTACCGCTTTTACCTTCTAGCAGAGGGCTAACGCGCTCCTGCATCTCGCGGGCGGCTTTGTTGGTGAATGTAATCGCCGCAATCTGGTTGGCTTTATATCCGGCCTGGTTAATCAAGTAGGCAATTTTTTGCGTAATCACACGTGTTTTGCCACTACCGGCACCTGCCAGTACTAACAAGGGGCCGTCCAGGTAGTGGATCGCTTCGCGCTGCGGGGGATTCAGAAGATGCTGCATGGGACTTCAGGGTATGTAAACAACAAGGATATAGGGAATTAGCCTGTATGGACTATTTAACCCCTTCATTTATATGGGTATAGTCGTTCAACCATAGTAATATGCTTCTCAGGTAAACAAACTTTGTCCGTCCCTGTGTTTGATCTCAACAGCGCCATTCTATCATCAATTGGACTTACCTTAACGCAGGTTCTAGTCTTGCTGATTTTTGGCGCCTATCAGCAGCGTAGCCTCATCATGCACTGGGTGCGCGGCTTGCTGGTATTCGGCTTGGGCCTGGCAGTGTATTTTATTTCGGTCACTTCTTTTGTGCGCGGCCGCCATAGCGCTTATATTGCGGCGTCGGTGACCATTATTTCTCTTGGCATCAGCCTGTTTGTCAATGGTATCCGCTTGCTCCGGGGTTACCGTGTCTATCGTTACCGGTCACTGGTCGTGGTCACGAGTCTGCTCGCTGGCAATGCCATCATGCTCAATATGTATTCGCCAGAGAGATGGGTGTTACTTTTTAACCTGACCGCGTTGATGTGGGTATTTGCCCATGGCACCCGTAGCCTGATCGGGCATGGTAAAGATTTTATCGCGCATGTGTACTGGTTATGTTGCAGCCTGTTTGCAAGTATCACGCTGATGCTGGCTGTGTTGTGGCTAAAGCTTGCACTGAGCGAAGCCAGTGCCTTGCAAACCTTTTCACAGTGGTCGACCCATGCTTATATGATGCTGGCGATCATGTTGATCATCAGTTCGGTCACCAGTTTATTATTACTGGTGATGCATGTGCGGGCCCAGGCAGGTTTGCAGGCCATTGCCACCATGGACGGCCTGACAGGCGTCTTGAACCGTCGCGGCTTGCAAGAGGCGGCGACACGCATGCAGTCGGTCTCGCAACGATTGCGCCTGCCGATGGGAATGCTGATGGTCGACCTGGATTACTTTAAGAAGGTCAATGATGTGTATGGTCACCTGGTGGGCGATGTGGTGCTTAAGTCGTGTGCGGGCATCATCCGTGCCGCCTTGCGTGGCGGCGATGTGATTGGCCGTTATGGGGGGGAGGAGTTTTGTATCCTGATGCCCAACACTGGCGAACATGAAGCAATGATATTGGCGGAGCGTATCCGCCGTATTATTGAGGAGACGCCGGTGAATGTGGCTGGTGTTGAAAGCATGAGTAACGAAACCCAGGCCATCAAGTGCACCGTCAGCGTGGGTTCAGTGAGCTCTGAAACCGTGGGTTATGCGCTGGAAGGGCTGTTTTCTGCGGCTGACCAGAACTTGTACAAAGCCAAAACCAATGGCCGTAACCGGATTATCAGTAATGTGGATGCGTTACAGGCCAAACCCATGGAAGAAGGCAAACCTGCCAAGCGACACGCCAGCCTGATTGCCTTAAAGACAAGAGTTTAATGCGTATCAGATGCGGGTTGTGCTTGTTGATCTTCAGCTAGGCTTTGTGTTTGATCTTGTGTTTTCTTGTGGGCCAGCTCTGCGGCCAGCGCGATCATTTCAGCTCGGCTTTGCGGTGACTCCAGACTCACCCGGCCAATCGCACCACTACGGTAATCAGTGAGCAGCGCCATTGCTGTACGCTCCATATCCCATTCACCATCATTCCGTTTGTAGGTGCGACGTTTGGCAATCGCCTCCAACAGGTCTATGCCATCTATGCTGTTTACATCCAGCTTCATAGCGTCGAGCTTGTAACGCGTATTCATCAGGGCCGGATATTGTTTTAATAACAGATTTCCCAGAAACTCAGCCACATCTTCATCAATCACCGCGTTGCGGCCAATGGCATGGCTGGCAGCCAGCATATAGCCGTCTGATTCATGCTCGATTTTGGGCCACATCATGCCGGGTGTGTCGGTGATATTCAGGCTGTCGCTGAGGTCAAACCGCTGCTGGCTTTTGGTCACAGCTGGTTCATCCCCCACTTTGGCGGCACGGCGGTTGAGCAGGGCGTTCATGAGCGTCGATTTGCCTACGTTAGGGATGCCCATGATCATCATGCGTAACGGTTTTAACGGCGTGCCACGATGTGGTGCCAGTTGACGGCATAAGCCGGGGATTTTTTTGGCATCGCCCGGTTTTTTGCAGGAAAGGGCAACGGCTTTGGTATTGGGCTGGTTATTAAAGTAATTCAACCAGGCCTGGGTGATCTGCGGGTCAGCTAAATCCGCTTTGTTGAGGATCTTGAGGTTAGGGCGCTGGCGAAAATTACGCATTTCCTCAATCATGGGATTATGGCTGGCGGCTGGGACGCGCGCGTCCAGCACTTCAATCACCACATCAATATGCTCCAGTGTTTCTTCCGCTTTTTTGCGGGCAGAAGTCATGTGCCCCGGAAACCATTGTATCGCCATATTTTTGCTCCATGCTTAACTCAAAAAATACGGTATCAATGTCCCTAGCCGTACCGCTTGTTGTGCTCGCCTGATTCCTCAATGCCGGAACAGGCGAACACAATAAAGAAGTCATTTTAACATTTAAGCGGCGTCTGGCTAAATGCTGCCTTTAGGTGGTTTATTTCCAGCTATAACCCAAGGTGAACAACGCGCGTGTATCGGCCTTGACGCGGTCATCGACCGGGCGGCTGTCGTAGTTATAGTCGACCTGGGTGCTGGCGCTCAGGCCAAAAATAAATGGGAAACGTAAGCCTGTAGAGCTATAAAGCAAGATCTGGGAAGGCGCCCTGGGTGTGTATAACACTTCGTGACGGTGAAAAGCCTGCACAAAAGAGTCAAACAGATATTGGTTATAGTTCACCGCCCAGCGTAAAGCCAGATGATTCTCGTCCGTTTCTTCGTAATAGTCCTGTTTAATCCAGGAGAGACCGCCTTCTAATGAAAGATTGCGCTTTTCACCTTCAAAAATCTGGTAACCCGTACCCACACCGTACTGGCTACGCAGCCTGATATCCCTGAAACGGTCTTTCTCCTGGATGGTGTTGAGGTAGCTAAACCATTTTTTGGTAAAAAAGTGGTCGTACTGTCCACGCACACGCGCGTTGTTTTGCGTTTGTTGATCGTTGTCTTCTGCCCAGTAGTAATAGCCTTGCACCGTGTAACGATTTTCCAGGCCACGCAAGATTGACTCACCGTTAAACTGCATGTTGCGGTTATCGCTATTGCCGCTGTTAAGCGCGCCGCCCAGACTCAGGTTACCCGTCCACACATAGCCTTCACCGATGAGGTCGCGCGTCGGGTTGATGTAGTGAATCTCATCCAGCTCGGTGTCGACCAGGACACTATTGGTTTCCTCGTCCAGGATCACCTGACCTTCATCAGTATGCACAAGCTTACCGTTGACGATGCTGCCATCAGACAATTGCATGAGGATGGGTTTCTCGGCATCTATGCTATGGATATCACTCCAGTTAATTTTGACTTCGTCAGCATAGGTGGTTTTGACGGTTAATTTGTTCGAGATTTTGACGCCCAGAGTGCCGGTGATCTTATCGCCGTTTTTTAGCCAGATAGTATCTGCACACACAGTGTTTGAAAGCAGAGGCAAAGCCATCAGCAAGAATGTTGTTTTATTGATTGCCTGACGTGCATATGAAAAGGCCGGCGTGGCCAAACTTTGAGGCATAGAGAACTCCCTGAAACATTGAACAACAGCGCTGTCGGGCAGCGAATTGATGCAGCATTTACCCACTCAGCTGCAAGGCAGCCGTATTGAAAAAGTGCTGCCTACCATAGACATGATACGTAAAACGACGATTGAGTTCCCGAGAGTGGCCACATCGTGAACACCAGGCTCAATCCTGAACCTGGCCCGTGTTAAACTGGCGACTTGAAATTTTAAACCATATCTAGCATGGTCAAGACACAATTGCCGCCTGAAGTTAAACCTGGCCAATCTCTCCCTTTATTGCAAGCGCTACACATTTTAACGCGCGATGGTAAGCTCAATCAGGATAGCCGTCGCAAGCTCAAACAAGTGTACCACCTGGTCAATTTTATCGAGCCGCTGATGCAAGCCGTCATGGAGAAACAGTCTCAACCGGTGCTGGTGGATCATGGCGCGGGCAAATCTTACCTGGGCTTTATTTTGTATGATTTGCTGCTCAAGCAACATGCAGGCTGCACCGTGGTGGGGATTGAAAGCCGTGGTGAACTCATAGAAAAATCCCGGCAATTAGCGCAGGAGTGTGGGTTTGACCGCATGCAGTTTGAGCACCTGACCGTGGCCGAGGCCATGCAGTCGCAGCAATTGCCGCCAACGGTGGATATTGTGACAGCGTTGCACGCCTGTAATACCGCAACGGATGACGCGATCCAGTTTGGGCTGCAAAAGCAGGCGCAGTTTATGGTGCTGGTTCCTTGTTGCCAGGCGGAAGTCGCCGAAGTCATGCGGCAACACAAGGCTGAAACGCTTGCTAAAACCTTCCTCAGTGAGTTGTGGCGCCATCCTATCCATACCCGTGAATTTGGTAGCCAGGTCACCAATGTTTTACGTTGCCTGGCGCTGGAAGCCCACGGTTATCAGGTCACGGTCACCGAACTGGTAGGGTGGGAGCACTCGATGAAAAATGAGCTCATCATTGCCAAATATACCGGCCAACGCAAGCGCAGTGCCCGTGAACGCGGATTGCAACTGTTAGAGCAACTGAATCTGACCAGTCTTGCTCACCGCTTTAATTTTCAGTAAATCTTTCAAAAAAAACCTCTGACACCGGGATAGCATCAGAGGTAAATGGAGCGTTTTAATGCCCCAGGGAAGATCTGTATGAAAAATCTGCTTAGAAGCGTTTGCCGATACCCAGGCTGATTACCCATGGATTGACGTCGAGGGAGTCGATTTTGGTCCAGGAATTGCCTGCTAATGGGTTTCTTAATTTAACGTCGGTATCAATCCAGAGATATTTCACATCTGCGTTCAATAACCAGCCATCTTTTAAATTGATATCCAGCCCAGCCTGTAATGCTGGGCCAAAACTGTCACGATCAATCTTGATTTTGCTGCCTTGCAATGCGCCCACACTGGATTGATTCAGTGTCAACGTTCTATCCAGCATGAATGTGGCGTTAATCCCTGCACCTACATAAGGGTCAAATGTCTGGTCAGGATTAAAGTGCCACTGAACTGTCAGTGTCGGTGGTAAAGCATCAATACTGCCCAGTTTCTGGTTAGGTACCACAGAGCCAGGTTCTTTGCTCACACTGACATCATGTTTAGAGCCCAAGGCCAAAATCAACTCGGTCGCGATATTCTTGGTCCAGTAGTAGCTGATATCCAGCTCGGGGATGGTATTGCTGTCCAGCTTCAGTTCAGCACCATTAGACATGACGTTTGCCACATTCTTGTTCACATATTTGCCCAGATCACTACTTTCATTAGGGCTGATATTGGTGGCACGCAAGCGTACGACCCAGTCACCCTGTTCGGCATAGGCGTTCATGGCAGGCAACAAGGCAGCCAACATTAAACTGATTGCGGTTTTTTTCATTGTGTTCACTCCATTAGGTGCATTGAATTTGATCGCATTGTAGGTTTGGTGGACAAACCCGGTATTGACCCAAATCAACTAACGACTTTTTTGATGCCGTCGGGGTAAATGGAGGAATGAAGGCGTGCTTAAGGAGGGGAGATACCAGTGAACGCACTGGTATCAATCATGGGGAATAACGAATGCTTAATAATCGCTACGTTGTTTCCAGGCGTCATCGAGTACTTTGGATTTTTGCTCAAAGATGGCTTTTTTGCTTTCCAGCTCTTTTTCTATTTGTACCTTATCAGCTTGATACTGGTTTAAACGCTGCTGTTCCTGCGCGACCAGGGCCTCCTGCGATTTGATTTTCTGCTGGATATCGCTGAGCCTGCTCATGGCGTCACCCACTGCATCACGAGCACTCGCTGCTTCTGCCTGTTCGTTGCTGATATTACGCGCAAAAACAGGTTGGCTTAGGGTGCTGATCAATAACAAAACTGCAAGAGACTGTAAACGCATGCGTCACTCCGTGAGAATAAACAAATATTTATACACTGACTATTCATACACCGGCAGATTTCGGTCGTCAGCCGCTGTGATGAATAGTTTAGTCGGTGGTGATTATAAGTGTATTGATGCCTATTTAGTAAAGATGCCTGGCATTAGGTTCCTGAGACGCGGGTTCACGTGCATGCCGAGGTGCGCGTTTTTCCCAAACTAAAACATGCCTGGTCGCCGCCATTTTGGTTTGGTGTCGCTAGAAAAATAATGCTCAGAGGCCGCTGGCTTTGAATGCGCTTTTTAAGTTGATCCTTCACTGTTTAATACATTAATAGCAAATCATTTGATCTACATCAGTACGCAAAAATTCAGATAACGTATTGTATAAAAAGGGAAATGTAGTGATTTTTGTAAGACGGACTCTGTACTCATGGCCAGACAAAGTGGTACTTGTAGTGAGGAGTGCAGAGATTGCCGAGTTGGGGAGACTCTGGTCTGGATACCCTGGCCCCACAGTTGGTTTGGTAGTTGTAAAGCATTATGCAGTACACAGAGTGATGTAATCGTGAAACTGATGAGTAGCCAACCATTGGCAACGAGTGATTGAGTCTCTATTCATTAGCTTTCGACTTGATAATTGAACAATGGGAAGAAACTGATCATGAAGAAAAACTTACCAGTCACAAACACTGAAATCCACTTTGAGGATGCTCAGTTCATGCTTACCAGAACAAACCTCAAAGGCGTCATCACGTATGCCAACAAGGACTTTATTCAGGTGAGTGGCTACAGTGAAGAAGAACTGCT